>JBGTFX010000109.1:0-10009 GCA_041747055.1 Balneolaceae bacterium | reverse complement strand
CTTAAAAGTAATTTTTTCACTCATTTTCTGGCCTCACAAACTTTAATTTCTCTTTTATATTTATAGAGGGCGAAAAGTCAATTACACGTTTGGGAGGAACCATCATGTACTTTTTATGATGAGGGCTGTACACCTTTTTTATATCATTAACTTTAACCGAGAGGGTACCTAAATTAGGAATGGAAACACCTTTGCCACCGCTTAATTCATCAGACAATACAGACGTAGCTTCCTCTAACAGACTCTTGGTCTTATTCTTAGGCATATCAACAGCTTTTGCCAATTGATCAATTAAATCGCTGTATTTCATAGGTTTGAAGTTCAAGTATAGCTAAATAAACGAAAAAAAAGCCGAAAAAACCTAATAATGATGTGTATAAAGCAGTTAATAAACTAAATAGCACAAATAAGAGTGAACATCTGCAATTCCAATACCTGCGAACGAAGATGAGTTGATAACTCTTTATATAGCATATAGTTAAGAATAAAATAAATCACCATTATGGCAAATCCACTAAATGTTACTCAAAAGCTGATAGAATCACATCTGGTTGAAGGAGAATTAACACCGGGAGAAGAAATTGGAATCAAGATCGATCAAACCTTAACACAAGATGCCACAGGTACTCTTGTGATGCTCGAGCTGGAGGCAATGAAGTTAGATAAGGCCCAAACAGAGGTCTCCTGTCAGTATGTGGACCATAATTTATTACAGACGGACTACAAAAATCCGGATGATCATTTATTTTTAAAATCGGCGGCAGCACAGTTTGGAATTTGGTACAGCAAGCCGGGAAATGGTGTTAGCCATCCGGTACATACAGAACACTTTGCAAAGCCGGGTAAAACATTGGCGGGATCAGATAGCCATACTCCGGCATCAGGATGCATGGGCATGTTTGCACTTGGAGCAGGAGGATTAGATGTGGCATTTGCTATTGCCGGTGAACCTATGTTCTTAAAAATGCCAAAAGTATTGGGTGTAAAATTAACCGGTAAATTACCGGATTGGGTCAGCGCAAAAGATGTGGTTTTGGAAATGTTGCGCAGGTATGATGTAAAAGGCGCGCGTGATTTTGTTATTGAATACTATGGTCCCGGTTTGAAAGAGCTTTCAACAATGGATCGTCATGTGATTGCCAACATGGGAACGGAGATGGGAGCTACTACAACGGTATTTCCGGCTGATGATGAAGTAAAACGATTTTTGATTGAACAGGATCGGGAAGGTGATTACATAGAATTAATGGCTGATGAAGGCGCTACATACGACCAATATGAAGAGATTGTACTGGATGATTTAGTGCCGATGATTGCATTACCAAGCAGCCCGGGGAATGTGGTTCCTGTATCAGAAGTAGCGGGGAAAGAAATTTATCAATCCTATATCGGCTCATCCGCTAATCCAAGCTTTCGGGATTTCTGGATAACGGCAGAGATCGTAAAAAATAGACGAGTCAGCGATGAAGTCAGTTTTGATGTGAATCCTACATCACGGCAAATCATCGAAAATATGGTGAAATCTGGAGTGATGTTGCACCTGGTTCAATCCGGGGCAAGGATACATCAAGCCGGCTGTAACGGGTGCATTGGAATGGGACAAGCTCCTGCGTCGGGCAGAAATAGCCTGCGAACTGTACCCAGAAATTTCCCTGACCGATCAGGCACAAAAGAAGATTCAGTGTTTCTATGCAGCCCCGAAACGGCAACAGCATCTGCATTAACCGGCAAAATAACAGACCCGCGGGATCTTGAGAAACTATACGACATGAAGTACCCAAAGTACAAGGAATTGGATGATGTAATTATTAATAGAGATATGCTTATACCACCATCATCAGACGAAAAACAGCAAGATCTGGTGAAAGGACCCAATATTTCCACACTTCCCGATTTTGAAGAATTGAAAGATTTTGAAGTACCTGTAATTTTAAAAATGGGTGATAATGTTTCTACGGATGAAATATTAAGAGCCGGGGCTGATGTACTTCCATTTCGAAGCAACATTCCGGAGATTAGTAAGTTTTCGTTCAGTGTGATTGATGAGACATATTATGAACGGGCAATGGATACGAAAGATAAAAAAGGTGGACATGTTGTTGTTGCCGGAGATAATTATGCCCAGGGTTCCAGTCGAGAACACGCCGCAATTGCACCTCGGTATTTAGGACAGAAAGCAGTGATAGCAAAAAGCTATGCACGTATCGGCTGGCAAAATCTAATCAACTTTGGAATTGCTCCCTTGGAGTACGAAAACCCGGAGGATCATGATAAAATTGATCAGGGTGATATTATTAAAATTGAAAACATACGTGAGCAGGTGAAAAATCACTCCGGAATTATTGTTCAGAATGTTACCAAAGGGATAGAAATAAAAGCAAAGCATACGTTAAGCAAGCGACAACTCGAAGCATTGCTTGATGGCGGTATCATCAACAATTTTAAAAAGCGAAAAGAATTAGTGTAAAAACTATCTTGCTTGATATATGGAACTAAAGAGCAAAACCATGAATTATGAAATTGCGCATGGAAGCCGTAATTTTATCGTCTTGTAAATAAAGTCATTTTTAACTGTAAAGAAGTACATGAGTAAAGAAAAAAGCGTATTGGATGATCTGGAAGTAAATCACTCCGAAGCCGAAGAAATTGGCGAAGATCATATACCAACATCTATCAATACACCGCTCAGGGCTGATGCTTTTAAGCTCTCCGATGACGAAAAAATAGAAAAGATTCAGGAGCATTTTTATCATATCATGCACACCATGGGTCTGGATATGACAGACGAAAGTCTAAAAGGAACTCCTTATCGCGTTGCCAAAATGTACGTGAAAGAAATTTTTGAGGGATTGAACCCCGCCAACAAACCGATTGCCCGTAAATTTGGTAATAAATATGAATATGGTGATTTGGTTGTAGTAAAGAATATAAATGTAACTTCTTTCTGCGAACATCATTTTCTTCCTTTTATAGGAAAAGCTCATATAGGATATATTAGTAGTGGTGATGTGATTGGCTTATCAAAAATAAATCGTATTGTGGATTATTATTCGCGCCGTCCCCAAGTTCAGGAGCGTTTAACCCTGCAAATTGCAGAAGAATTGAAGCACGCACTTGAATCGGATGATGTAGCAGTATTTATCGAGTCGAAGCATTTATGTGTATCAACTCGGGGTATTCAAGATCGGGCAAGCAGTACCGTTACAACAGATTATCGTGGAAAATTTAAAGAGGAAATTACCCAACAACGTTTCATTGATTACATCAACGCCGAAACAGAGATGTAATTCACCTGTTAACAGATTATAACTATGTCCGAAAAGGATCAATATCCTATTCAACTCTACAATTCGCTATCCCGAAGAAAAGAACGTTTTGAACCCCTAAACCCACCATTTGTTGGGTTTTATGTATGTGGCCCCACGGTTTACGGAGATCCGCATTTGGGACATGCACGTGCGGGAATTACGTTTGATGTGATGTATAGATACATGCTTCACATGGGTTATAAAGTACGCTACGTTCGAAATATAACCGACGTTGGTCATCTCGAAAACGAGGAGGAAGATTCCGGCGAAGATAAGATTGCCAAAAAAGCGAGGCTGAATCAGCTTGAACCGATGGAAGTGGTCCAGCACTATACCATTCAGTATCACAAGGGTTTGGATGCACTGAATTGCAAGCGGCCAAATATAGAGCCTACTGCATCCGGTCATATTATTGAGCAGATAACACTGGTAAAAAAGATTCTGGAAAATGGTTTAGCCTATGAAGTAAAAGGGAATGTTTACTTTGATCTGGAGGCTTATCGAAAGAATAATAATTATGGTGAGTTATCCGGGAAAGTTCTCGAAGATCTTCAAGCCGGAAGCCGTGATACAGAAGGAATGGACGAGAAGAAAAGTCCACACGATTTTGCGCTTTGGAAGAAAGCTTCACCTGAGCATATCATGAGATGGGACTCTCCCTGGGGAGAAGGATTTCCGGGGTGGCACATCGAGTGCACTACAATGAGCACAAAGTATTTAGGTGAAAAATTTGATATTCATGGTGGTGGACTGGATCTACAATTCCCACATCATGAAGCAGAAATTGCCCAGTGCAGGGGAGCGCATGGAACCGACCCTGCAAAATATTGGATCCATAATAATATGGTGACCATCGAAGGCGCCAAAATGAGTAAGTCAGCCGGGAATTTTATAACACTGGATCAACTTTTTGCCGGTGATCATGAATTTTTGGAGAGATCATTCAGCCCTATGGTTGTTCGGTTTTTGATGTTGCAGTCTCATTACCGCAGTAAGATTGATTTTTCTAATGAAGCGCTCGAAGCCGCCGAAAAAGGGTATAATCGGTTGATGGCGGCATTGGATCTATTAGGAAAGTTGGATTTATCAGGCAATCCAGCACTGGGAAAACTGGATAAGGAAATTGCTGATTTTTGTGATCGTTGTTACGAAAGAATGAGTGATGATTTTAATACAGCCCAGGTTTTGGCAACGTTATTTGAGATTGTGAACAAAATCAACGCGCTGCATAACGGTCAAATTGAGAAGGATGCAATTTCAGCTGATCAGTTTGAAAAGATGAAAACTACGTTTACCGTTTTTGTGAAAGATATTTTAGGCCTTGAATCTGAAAGTGGGACAAATAGTGGTAAAACAGAGGAATTGGTTGAACTCTTGATTAAAATGCGTGCAGAAGCGCGGGCAAGCAAAGATTTTGGAACATCCGACAGAATTCGTGATGAGTTGCAAAAAATGGGAATTATCCTGAAAGATGACAAAAGCGGAAAAACCACATTCGAAGTCGATCATTCGTAGCCTGCAATTCGCGCTGCAGTGGATGTTGATAAAGCTGGTTCGATTTTATCAGCTCGCAATTTCTCCGTGGTTGGGATCGAATTGCCTGCATACTCCCACTTGCTCTACCTATATGATTGATGCTATAAAAGAGTGGGGAGCTTTAAAAGGTGTATGGATGGGTTTAAGGCGTCTTTCAAAATGTCATCCATGGGGGACCTCGGGCTACGATCCGGTACCCAAACGGGATCAAACAAAAAATGAGAAATTGGAATGAGTGAGCAACCGTTTTCAGAACGCATCAACAAAGAACAGATTGAACTGGGAACAGAACTGGCCCCAAAATTTAACAGTGATGGATTAATTCCATGCATAACTGTAGATGCAGAATCGAAAGAGGTGCTGATGTTTGCATGGATGAATAAAGAGGCTTTAGTGATGACAATTGAAACCGGTAAAGCAACCTATTTCTCACGCAGCAGAGAAAAGATTTGGATTAAAGGTGAGTCTTCAGGGTTGGCACAACATGTAAAGGAAATATTGGTTGATTGCGATCAGGATGTAATTCAGCTGAAAGTCAAGGTTCAGGGAGAGGGAACCTGTCATCAGGGATATCGTTCTTGTTTTTATAGAGCGGTGGAAAATAAAAAATCATTGAGATTTGTGATTGATGAACGCTCTTTTAACCCTGAGGAGAAGTACAAATAATCAATTTCCTCTTTCTTAGCAGGTTCAAACACTTTAATCTGCAGTAAATTTTATCAAGCAGAGGTTATTTAGATTTAACCGCTTAAACCGCTACTTTTAAGGTAGCAAATTCAACCATTAACAGTGAATAAGTTCCGTTTTGAAGTCAACAATTAAAAAAGTTTATCCCAATGCACAGAAAGGCGATGAAGTAACATCCCAGTGTATTGAGAAATTAAACACAGAATATCATTTTGATAGTAAGAAAACCATTTTAGGCACATCCGTTTGTAGTGATGAAATTATACGATCGGCAATGAACTTCCGGGATCATATTGGAAATCAACATCCATTTGAATTGGGTGGCCTTGGAGGTTTTCCATTTGCAGGACTAACGGGATTTAAAGCATTTGCCGCTCATATTCCTGATGAAGGTTTTGCAATTATTCAGTACGGGCCACATATCGGTATTTCCGAAGCCGGACATACCGGAATGGTTGTTCGTGATGGACAAGCACTTGAATCAACCTGTTGTGGTGCGTTAATGGCAACTGTTGATGCATTTAAATCAGGTAAGAAATCCGAATTAGATCATGAGTTGGATTATCAACAGTGGAAAATTGCAGAGGAGCTTGATGAAAGTCGTTCAGCGATTGTGAAAAAAGATGAGCCGTTGATAGCAGCGACGGATCAAATGTTTTCCCAAATAGACACACGAGTGAAAACGTTACTTGAAAAAACATCTTCACATTTTAAAAATAAGAAAGTCGCCTTGATCGGGGGAATCATTATCAATACAGATTTTGGTAACTCAGATTGGTTCGACCTTAGAGAATTTGAAGTAAAATCATTTTAATTTATATAAGTATTCCTATTTATGTCAGATAATAAACGAAGATTTAATCCTAAACCGCTTTTGAAGTCAGATGATGATAAACGCGACGATGATTCACAAGAATCATCACGTTCATCAAAATCTAAGGGAAGAGGTGGTTCATCGAGCCGAGTAAAAAAATCAGGAGGCCGTGATCAGCGAACAAGTGGCGGTGAAAAAAGAAGCGGTGGTAGAGCAGAACGCGGCTCATCCAGAACGGAACGAAGCGGCGGAAGAACAGAACGAAGTGGCGCAAGAACAGACCGCAGCTCATCCAGAACAGAAAGAGGTGGCGGAAGAACAGAACGACCTACATCCCGAACAGAACGAAGTGGTGCTAAAACTTCGCGGCCAACACGATCGCGACCCTCACAAGATATTGAGCCTTTTGCAAAAAAAGATGATCGTAAATCTGCAAAAAAAGGTAAAGGTAAATCATTTCGATCCAAGGGATCATTAACATCTCCTAAAACGGCGAGCCAGGAGCCGCATGTAAAAGAGGAGATGCGAATTAATAAATTTATTGCACATGCCGGACTTTGCTCCCGACGCGAAGCTGATAATTTTATAAGTGCCGGCAGAGTAAAAGTGAATGGTGAAGTTGTAACGGAACTTGGTTCAAAAGTAAAAAAAGCTGATAAAGTAGTTGTTGATGGCCAAGAGCTTTCCCTGGAACCTTTTATTTACATCCTGTTGAATAAAAAATCAGGAACTATCACCACTACGGATGATGAAAAAGATCGCAGTACGGTTATGGATACCATCGAAACAGCGACCGGGTATCGTGTATATCCCGCCGGCCGATTAGACAGAAATACTCAGGGACTTTTGATTCTGACAAATGACGGAGATTTGGCCCATAGATTAATGCATCCAAGTTACCAGGTGAAGAAAACGTATTTAGTAACACCGAACCGGATTTTAACTGATGAAGAGGTGGATAAATTACGGGAAGGAGTGGATTTGGAGGATGGGTTCATCAAACCACACTCAGTTAAACGAGATCCATTACACGAAGAAAAAATTATCATTTCTGTATTTGAGGGAAGGAATCACCTAATTCGCCGAATGATAGATCATATCGGTGCGGTTGTGGAAAGGCTTAAGCGGGTTAAATACGCCGGATTGAGCGAAAAAGATCTAACTACCGGGCGATGGAGATACCTGCAACAAAATGAGATTAACAACCTGAGAAGACTTGTGAAGCTTGATACGCTCGATTTTAATAAAGAGGAAGCATGAGTTATAGCAGTATTGCTAAACATTCCGGGTCTGTTCTATCACGGGAAAATCTTCCCATAAACTACGATCTCTACACACCGGTTACCAATCACGGTACTATTTTATCAGTGATCCTTTTTGTACACGGATTTAAAGGTTTTAAAGATTGGGGCGCGTTCCCTGATGCATGTGAAGAACTGGCAAGATCCGGTTTTGCCGTGTTGGCATTCAATCACTCCAAAAACGGTGTAGGAGAAAGTATGATGGATTTTGACCAACCAGAACTGTTTGCCAAACAGACACTTTCATGCGATTTGGATGATATTGGCACTTTAATTGAAGCCTTAAAGAATAAAGAGATTACAAATGATAAGGTGATTTTAGATACAGATCAGCTGGGAATCATCGGGCATTCCCGTGGCGGACATACCGCTGTTTCTGCCGCCGCTGAATATACAGAAATTCAATGTTTGGTCACCTGGTCGGCTGTTTCGGATTATAATGCACGATGGAGCAAAGAAATGATTGCCGACTGGAACAAAAAAGGATTTACGGAGATTAAAAACTCGAGAACGGGTCAGATTATGAAGCTCGATGTAGATGTGTATAATGATGCGCAGGAAAATGCCAATCGGTTAATGGCTATAAATCGTGTAAAGGAATTGCATATTCCTGTAATGTTTATAGCAGGTAAAAAAGATGAAGCCGTTTCGCACAACGAAACTGAAAAACTGTATCGAAATTGTCCGTCTGACTATAAAGAAATCAGGCTTATTGATAATGCAGGCCATACGTTTGAAGTTTCACATCCGTTTGAAGAAGAAGACTTTCCTACCGAATTTTCAGAAGCATTGGATTTTACGGAGGGATGGTTTCTGGAATTTTTAAAATAGCTTTATTAAACTCATGCAGCAGAAATTATCTTTATTAACGCTCTTACTTTTTTTTTGCTGCCTGTTACCTTCTTTTACCTATAGTCAATCTGTAATATTGATTGATGATAAAGATTTCCAAAAAGATGCAGTTTCTGCAATTGATTCGCTTTACAATAGAAATGCAAAAGCATCGTATGAAATTTTAGAACCATGGATCATTAAACATCCGGATCACCCGATTTGGCAAATGTGGACGGCGATGGAGTTGTGGTGGGATGTGCTTGAGGATTTGTATAATTACTCATACGATGCCCAATTGATGGAGGCCATGCAGCGAAGTGATTACCAGGCCGGAAGATTGCTGAATAAGGAACCGGATCACCCGGATGGATTGATGATTAGAGCTTTGGCCAATGGTTATATAGCCAGACATTTATCGAACCGTGAGGAGTGGATTCAGGCAATGCGAGTGGGACGGAAATCTTATGTGGCATACGAACGTATCATGCAGGTTCGTCCCGATTTAAAAGACAATGCATTTGTAGAAGGGATGAAGCTATACTACTCTGAATATGTTCCAGATAAATATCCGGCAGTTCGTGCTGTCTCCTGGTTTTTACCGGATGGTGATCGGCAAAAAGGATTGGAATTAATTGGAAATGCATCCATAGAGGGCATATTTTCACGTCCTGAGGCCACCTACTTTATGGGTAATATCTTGCTTAATTATGAAGAAAATTCAGAAAAAGCACTTCAATATTTCGAGCTATTGGTAAATCAATATCCGAATAACAGTTACTACAGAAGGCTTCTTGTAAGAACATTATTCAATCAAAGAAGAATTAATACAGTTAGAGTCCAGGCGAATGATGCAATTAAACACTGGGCTGCTCACTCGTTGGATGGTGGAGATGTTTTAAAAGAGGAACTCTATTATTGGAGTGGGCGAGCACATTTTAGGGCGGGAAGGTTAGAAAAAGCTACAGATGACTTTAAAAAAAGTATAGCGTTTGGTAATAATTTACCCAGCAAAGAGAAACGTATTTTTTACTCGCTTTCTAATTATTACGCCGGACTGTCTTTTGAAAGATTAAATGACAAAGAATCTGCCAGAGCTTATTACAATGTTGCCTTAAAACAAGAAGTAAACGGGGACTATAAAAAACGTGCACGCGAAAGGTTGAGAAATCTTTAGATTTTGATTTTAAAACTAAAATTAACTTCACTTGTAAGAGTTCCGGCAAATGGAGTATACGTTTTTTCTATAAACGTCACTTCTCCATCATTTCGAATGGTTAGTAACGTGGAACATCGAGTACCATAATTCTTTGATTTTATAAAAATAGGGGAGACCACTTTTTCCATTTCTTTAGATAATCCTGTTTCCGGAAGCTGATTTTCCGGATAGGTGTTAGAATTCATCAACATTTTAAAAATCCGGTTTTGATCTACCTCCTTTCCACTAACAGCATCTTCAAATGCAGATGTTGCAGTTTCCACTTGTGTCCATGGTGTATTTAAAACAGCATTGCTAATCCCATGAATACCCG
>JBGTFX010000108.1:0-14248 GCA_041747055.1 Balneolaceae bacterium | reverse complement strand
CGCTACACAAAACAAAAAAGCCCGATGGAAAACCACCGGGCTTTTGTGGATAAAATCTAGAAAGCTGAATTAGAGAAGAATTCCTCCAATGGAAGCAATTAGCGTCGCGAAAATAAGGGCTACGGTGTTGATTACTTTAATCAGCGGGTTGATGGAAGGTCCCGCAGTATCTTTGTAAGGATCGCCAACGGTATCACCAACAATCGCGGCTTCGTGTGCGTCACTTCCTTTTCCGCCGTGGTTGCCATCTTCGATATATTTTTTGGCGTTATCCCATGCACCGCCACCATTCGACATCATCAGGGCAACCATTAAACCGGATGCAATAACCCCAATTAGTAATCCACCAAGTGCCAGTGGGCCCCATAGAATTCCTACAATTAACGGTGAAAGAACTGATACCAATCCGGGGAGAACCATTTCTTTCAGGGCAGATTTAGTTACGATATCAACACACTTTCCATATTCGGGCTTGGTTTCACCGGTCATAATTCCGGGCATTTCTCTAAACTGACGGCGAACTTCTTCGATTACAGCGCCGGCGGCTTTACCAACGCTTTCCATCAACATAGATGAAAAGAGGAATGGAAGCATTGCTCCAATAAAGAGTCCGATCAGCATGATGGGATCATTCAATAAAAAGACAAGTGGCTCACCTTCAGTCACTTTTTCGAGATTGAAAACATAATCAGCAAAGAGCACGAGGGCAGCAAGTGCTGCAGATCCGATTGCATACCCTTTGGTAACGGCTTTTGTTGTGTTACCAACAGCGTCCAACGCATCTGTGTTTTTACGTACTTCCTCAGGCAGGTTGCTCATTTCGGCAATTCCACCGGCATTATCAGTGATAGGACCGTAGGTGTCCATTGCGATAACCATTCCGGTTACACTTAGCATGGCAACCGCTGCGATTGCAATTCCATAAATACCTGCAAATGTGAAAGAGAGAAAAAGCGCAAAAACAAGAATGATAGTAGGTACAAGGGTACTTTCCATTCCCACTGCAATACCACTGATAATATTTGTGGCACTTCCGGTTTCGGATGCTTTAGCTATTTTTCTTACAGGAGAATATTTTGTGCTTGTGTAATACTCAGTGATGAGTACGAGTCCAATCACAACAAGAATCCCCACTACGGAGGAGAGAAAGAGATCAAACCAGGTTGTATCTATGGGGAGTCCGCCAATTCCGGCGAAATCAAAATCAACAAACATGGTGTGTGTAATCCACGCAAATCCGATAATTGAAATAATGGCACTGCCGTACATTCCTTTGTAAAGGGCCTTCATAATATTGTTGTCTTTGCCCATGCGAACAAAAAACACAGAAATGATACTTGCGATAATTGCAAAGGCACCTAAATAAAGTGGATAGGTTACCAGTTCGGTAATGGCGGTTACATCAGGAAGTAAATAGCCAAGGAGAATCGCACCGATTGCGGTAACGGCATACGTTTCAAAAAGATCGGCACCCATTCCGGCGCAGTCACCCACATTATCACCCACGTTATCGGCAATAACAGCAGGATTTCTAGGATCATCTTCCGGAATTCCGGCTTCTACTTTTCCTACAAGGTCAGCACCTACATCGGCAGCTTTGGTGTAGATACCTCCACCAACCCGGGCAAAAAGTGATATTAAAGATGAGCCAAATGCAAAACCAACCAGAGGGTTTACAGGATCGGCTATATCTAACACGTTATGAAAGAGGTAGAAAGAACCGGCAACTCCAAGAAGGGCGAGACCGGCAACTGCAAGACCGGAAACAGCACCACCATTGAAGGCAATTTTAAGCGCGCCGGGAAGTCCGGTTTTAGCAGCTTCTGCCACACGAACATTAGAACGAACCGCAATATTCATTCCGGCATAGCCGCTTAATGCAGAAAATAATGCCCCCAGAGCAAAACCTGCAGTTGTAAGCCACCAGTAAACTCCATCACCCGGTGCAAAAATCGCAATTAATATGAATAAAAATATGATGACAAGGGCGACATAAAAAATGGTTTTGTATTGCCTGTTCATGTAAGCACTTGCGCCCTCTTTAATGGCCTCGGCGATTTCAGTCATTTTTTCATCGCCTCCGGCTGATTTAAGAACACCTTTTGCAATAAAATATGCAGCAATGATAGCTACAATAGCGGCCAACGGAGTAAGTAATAGTAGATCCAAAGTCTTTTTCCTTTTTGATTAATGGCTATCTGTTTTTAATGTCTCTAAAGAGCGTTTTTAAAATATTATCAAAAGAGACAAGGGGACAATGTTACGACAGATGAGTTAATTCTGCAAGGTGATATGTAAAGCCTACGCCATTAGATAGTTATGCAGTAAAAAATAGTTGAACCATAGTGCGAAAATCATCGTTTTAGAAGGGACAATACTACAATAAAAAAATATACAGCAATGACAAATCAAAAAGACGTTGACCAATCTCTGCAAAGTGTAATTAAAGAGATAGAAGAATTAAATAGTGGCCAAGAGGAGTTTTTACAGGCTGTTCGGGAAGTATTTGGGTCGTTACATCCAATTTTAGAAGAGAGTCCTGAAATTTTTAGCCAGAAAATATTACAGCGAATAGCAGAGCCGGAACGGCAAATTATGTTTCGTGTTCCATGGCAGGATGATGATGGCAATGTTCACGTAAACCGCGGATACCGTGTAGAATTTAACAGCGCCCTTGGTCCATATAAAGGCGGGCTGAGATTTCATAAATCCGTAAACCTGAGCATTGTGAAATTTTTGGGGTTTGAGCAGATTTTTAAAAATGCACTTACCGGAAAACCTATTGGCGGCGGAAAAGGTGGTTCTGATTTCAATCCCAAAGGAAAATCTGACGATGAAATCATGCGCTTCTGCCAAAGCTTTATGACAGAGCTTTATCGTCATCTGGGAGAAAATCGCGACATCCCGGCGGGAGATATCGGCGTGGGTACCCGGGAAATTGGATTTATGTTTGGCCAGTACAAACGGATTGCAAATCAGTACGAATCGGGCATGATTACCGGTAAAGATCCCGAATGGGGAGGGACGTTGGTACGAAATGAGGCTACAGGATACGGACTAGCGTATTTTGTGCGGGAAATGCTGAATGTACAGGGCGAAGAAATTGAAGGAAAAACCTGCCTGGTATCGGGCTCGGGAAATGTGGCAACCTATGCCATTGAGAAAATTCATCAACTTGGTGGAAAAGTCATTGCCTGCTCAGATTCAAGCGGGGTTATTATTGATGAAAATGGGATTGATCTGGATGTCGTGAAGCAAATCAAGCAGGTGGAACGGAGTCGGATTAAAGAGTATGGAGACCGGGTTGACGGCTCAGAATATATCGAAGATGGAAATATATGGGACATTAAATGCGACATTGCCCTCCCCTGCGCAACCCAAAATGAGTTGCAAAAAGAGCATGCTGAATCATTGGTCGAAAATGGATGTCTTATTGTAGCTGAGGGGGCAAATATGCCGGTAACACTCGAAGCTATTGAGATATTACATGATGCGGATGTGGCTTTTGGCCCGGGGAAAGCGGCTAATGCCGGAGGAGTTGCCGTTTCTGCGCTGGAGATGCATCAAAACGCCAGCCGGGATGCGCTAACGTTTGAAGAGGCAGAAAACCAGCTAGTGATGATTATGGAGCGTATTCATAAAACATGCTACGAAACTGCCGATGAATATGGCACACCCGGAAACTACATCAACGGTGCAAACATTGCGGGATTTAAGAAGGTTTCCCGTGCTATGGCGGCTCTTGGTTTGATTTGATGATCGGCTAAATCATGATCCAAAGGATCAATAAAATTATAAGTGGGCTGACTGTCGTGATGATAAATCCCACCACGCGAAAATCGAGTTGTTTAAGATATCCGGTGGAAAAAACAAGGGCATTAGGCGGGGTTGATATGGGCAGTAAAAGTGCGGTGGATGCTGCAAATCCAAGAGTTACAATCATCAGCAAAATGTAAGCCGGTGGTACTAAAATGGCGCCGAAAGGAATAAGAATACTTGCGGCTGCGGTATTACTCATTACGTTTGAGGCGATGCTGGTGATAAATGCCATTAACAGAATAATGAGCAATGGATTTTCAAATGCCGGAATTAAACCCACCATATAATCTGCCAATCCCGAATCATTGATGGCAATTCCAAGCGCAAGTCCGCCCGCAACCAAAATGAGTGTATCCCAGGGAATGAGTTTTATCTCTTCGGCTTGAATAATGCCCACAGCCGTAAATATTACAATTGGAATGAGTGAAACCACCGCGACGGGAATCATATGCACGGTTGATGTCATCCACAATCCTACAGTTATTAGAAAGGTAATTACCACAATAACCCGGTTTTCTCTCGTATTTCGATCAGTAAGTTCTCTTGGTGTTGCTTCCTCCGTTTCCCGAAGTACAAGACTTTGTAAGTCGGTTTTGAATAGTTTTTTCAGAATGATCCAGCAGAATAGAATCAGGATGAATGCGGTTGGAATGCCGGGAATCATCCAATCTACGAAGGTGAAGTTGTAGCCTTGCGACTGAAGTATTCCCAGTGCAATTGCATTTGGAGAGCTTCCAATTACCGTGCCAATTCCGCCAAGAGTAGCAGCTGAAGCAACACCAAGAAGCATCGCTTTTACAATCGGTTCTGTTTTCCCGTACTGCTTTGCAAACGGCAGGATGATGGTTAACATCATAGCTGTGGTGGCTGTGTTGGATATAAACATGCTGAGCAGGCCGGTGGTGAGCATAATTCCCAGCAGCAGACGGTAAGGGTCGGTTCCAAATTTGCCAATCATAAAGTTGGAAAACTTCCGGTCGAATTTCGTGATTTGCGCTCCTATCGCAAGCATAAAGCCGCCAAGTAAAATCCATATAACCGGACTCGACCAGGTGTTAACATACTTTTCCCAATCTTGAGTAATTTCCAGCGCATCGCGGCTTTCCAGGAAAAAGACAGATAGCCCGATTACTAAAAAACTGACCGCAAACGGGGGGATTGATTCCGTAATCCAAAGTGCCGCTGCTGTAATGAGGATAAAGAGCGCATGTTTGGCAGAGGGTTCAAGATCGGCAGGGGCTAAAAAATAGACCAGAAAAATGGAACTGATGATAATCAGCGCCAACGTGGTTAAATTTCTGGTAACCGGCCATTTCGCTTTTTTTAAATAGCGATTGGATGCCATTCGGGAATCGGCAAACGAGAAGTTTTTTAAGCGATTTGCTAAGCGTGTTTTGAGCATGATTTTTTAATCTGCCTGATGTTCCCCCGATAATAGTCTCTGATCCTGTAAAAAATTAGAGGCTGCCCAAAAAAGGCGCCCTTCTATCTCGAAGTAATTCGGGATCAGGCCCCTGCCGTTGATAAGGTCTGGAGATGCCGGATCGGAGTCCGGCATGACATAAAAAAGATTTAGAAATTACTTTTCATGCATCCTATGGTCTCTTTAAACTTTCTTAAATACCACAATCCCATTGTGCCCGCCAAAGCCAAATGTATTGCTCATAGCAACATTTACATTTTTTTCAATGGTGTCGCCAAAAACAATATTTAGCTTGCCGGGGATATCGGGATCTACATTTTCTGTGTTGATGGTTCCCGGAATCACGCCATCGGTAATGGCTTTAATGGAAGCAATCGCTTCCACTGCACCGGCCGCGCCCATCAGGTGACCCGTTACAGATTTAGTAGCATTGATGGTGAGTTTGTTGGGATTTTCTCCGAAAACGTTCACGATGGCTTTGGTTTCGCTGATATCTCCAACGGGTGTAGAAGTTGCGTGCATATTAAGATAATCCACATCGCCAATTCTCATAGATGCATCTTTAATGGCCCGTTTCATTCCTTCTGCCGCGCCCAGTCCTTCGGGGTGTGTCGCTGTCATGTGATAAGCATCGGAAGTAATCGCTGCACCGGCAACTTCTGCATAAATTTTTGCACCACGGGCTTTTGCATGTTCATATTCTTCAAGGACAAGCGTTCCGGCACCTTCACCCATCACAAATCCATCGCGTTCCACATCAAATGGACGGGACGCTGTTTTAGGATCATCATTTCGGGTAGACATCGCCTTCATCGCAGAAAATCCACCGAAGGATGCTTCCGTAATAGGTGCTTCAGATCCGCCGGTGATTATCACTTTGGCTTTTCCCCAACGGATGTAGTTCATGGCATCCATGATGGCCGTGTTAGATGTAGCACAGGCTGAAACGGTTGAGTAGTTAATTCCCATCAAACCGTATTTCATGGAAATGAGTCCGGCTGCCATATTCATAATCAATTTAGGCACAAAAAACGGGCTGAATCGCGGCTTGTAATCGTTTTCGGCATATTCACGTACCTGTTCTTCAAAGGTGAGCATTCCCCCCTGGCCCGTTCCCCAGATCACACCGGCATCGAATGGGTCCATTTTATTAAAATCAAGACCGGAATCAGCTATAGCCTGATCAGTTGAAACCATAGCGTACTGACTAAATGGATCGGTTCTTTTTATCTCGCCATGATCCAAATGATCACTTACATTAAAATTCTTAAGCTCTGATGCAAAATGTGTTCGAAATAAAGAAGGATCAAACTTTGAAATTCTGTCTGTTCCACTTTTTCCGGCTTTTAAGCTTTCCCAAAATTCCTTTACGCTATTTCCAATGGGTGTTAAAGCGCCTAATCCCGTTACAACAACTCTGTTCATCTACTGTTTTTTAAGTTTAAAATATTTGCCTAAAGTATAGGGATTTATCCGCCTTAATTCATCACAACTCAGTTGCTGCTAAAGCAGTAGTGATTGGATAAAGAGCGATGATTCTACCGGTCTATTTTTTTGATTTGCTCAACGCGCTCTACCACTATTTGTGGTATTCCGTTGTGATCTCTAATTTTTCCGATAATACAAAGGTCACTGGTTTGATAAGCTTGATCGGGGGGGATTTGCCATAGATGTCGGTCTTCACCCCAAATAACAGCGGTAAATAGCTGATTGGGATGAGGTTTTCCAAAGTTGATGAATGTAGGAGCACCGCTAATTTGTGGAACAAAATCGACGGACGCCACAGTACCGCAAACCTCTGCGACCGCTCCGATATGATTGGATGCGTCTGAGGCAGAAATAGTTATTTCGGGTTCCATTGGTACAGAACCCATTTCAATCACACGGGAAAAGATTAACCCGAGAATTAAAATTCCTGCAATGATTGGTAAAAAATATGGAATTGATTTTCGAATCTTCTGAATCAAATCAGTCCTTTAAAAAAAGTTAAACTGTGAAAGTGAATGTTTTATCAATGAAAAGCCAGAAACAAACATTCATGAATAGGGTAATTATTTACCACGGCTCAATAAAATTCCAACAACCATAAAGATCGCTGATACTAAAATCGGAACCCAGTCCCCTGTACTTACGGCAACATCTGCCCCCAATACACTAAAAGATTCGGAATCTTGGATGTACTGATAAGTAAAAATGATGACTCCTATTAACCCCGCGACAGACAGTATATATCCTAATGTTTTTTGCATAACGAATTATTTTTATTGTGAGTATAACTGATTATAACTGATTTGCTCGTAATAAGTTAACCATTTTAGTGAACCTGTAATCTTTGTATAAAGATCTGTGAACTATGTAACGGCTACAAACATTATTACATCAACTTTGTCATTTTGTACCTTTAAGCCAATCATAAGTCTAATACTTATAAGGGTTAAACATATCTTATTGTTCCCCGAAGTTAATACACCTTTTTCACATGCTTAAAACACACTCTGTTTTTCCGATCCTGTTTATTTCAATATTTTTATTTACAAATTCTCAATCACAAGCCCAGGTGCTTAATGTAGAAAGCTTTCGAACTCAGGTAGATATAGATACTACTGCCAGCTGGTACGGTGAAACCGGGTTTGATGTATCGTTGAGCAAATTTAATGAACGGGTATTTAAACTGGGCAATCAGACTAATGCCGCTTATTTTACGGGCAAGCATCGCTACCTGTTTTTAACCAATGTAGAGCTGATTAATGTGGATGGATCCAGCGTAATCAGCAATGGATATTTTCATTTGAGAGGGACTTTTCAGGAAAACCGAACCTATTCACCTGAGATATTTTCCCAATTTCAATACAATGAAAATTTAGGAATGAAAGAGCGTTTTTTAACCGGGGCTTCCGTTCGATATACTTTTTTAAATGAACCTGCAATCCGCGGAAGTTTTGTTACCGGTGCTATGGTTGAGTATGAAAAATGGGGAACATCAGACCAGCAAAATGTAGAAAATACATTTATAAAAAGTACTTCCAGCCTTTCGATACGTGGGAAACTAACAGAAACAACCCAGCTACTCGTGATTGGCTACTACCAGGCCCGGCCCGATCGCTTTTTTAAGCCAAGAGTTACATCAGAAAATCAGCTGAATATGCAGATTTCTCAGCGACTGACTTTTCGTGTGAATTTTACGCTTACGTATGATGTGGAGCCTATTATTGATATTCCTAACCTGACCTTTGCGCTAAGAAATGGATTGGTTATCTCTTTTTAATAAAAGACACGAGAAGTCTTCTGAGACTTCGCGTGTCTGAATTCTTGAGATGCCGGATCGGGGTTCGGCATGACTGCTAATTTTTTTGAGTCTATAAATCAAGGAGCACTGGGTCCCAGAATCACGGCATTCAGGAACAGACGGTTGGCGCCGCGCCAGTAACCGCGAAAGTTGATGTCTTCGGCAAATGCGATAACACGTCCGGAACCAACCCGCTCTTCATAGGCAAAAACAGTTCCCGGAGTTCGTTCCAGGTTTTCTTGCCATGCGTGACCGGAAATTTTTGACTGCCCTTCTGAAACCATCACCGGTGTATTTCTTCTGGGTGAGACTGCACCTTCCGGGGTGAGGTAAATTCGACTTGAATTCACCAGCGCCGGGAAGCCATGAGAGTACCCGGATGTAAGCCAGTTCTCTTCATCCAGATCCGTACTGAAAAAGGCTCCCGGAACCGTTACACGCTGTGCATCTTCATTCTCTTCTTCATCATACCACGATCGTAAGTTGATCAATTCCAGCTGATCTTTCACAAAATCTTTGGCTGACCCGATCGCGACCAATGTACCACCATCCCGAACCCAGCGCTTAAGCCGTTCAATTCCGCTTTCTCCCAGTATATCTGCAAACTGACTCCCCCCGGAAATTTCAGGAAGAATGATCACGTTAAATCGCTCAATTGGAGTATTTCCTAATGAACGGGTTCTCATAACAATGTGTGGAATTTCATAAACACGATCGAGCGTATGCCATACCCACCCAAAGGAGTAGGCATCCATAGGATGATCTCCGATAAGGGCAATTTTCGGCTCGGTAATTCTCGTTCCTTCAACAGACCCGAGAGGTGGAAATCCCCGATCTGCCATACCACTATTTACAGGGTCAACAGTCAGTCCAAATCGATCTTTCAATGCTGAAACAGAGTTGTGCACCTCATCAATATTTCCATCCGTCCGCACAATGACGGTTCCGGAGGCGTATGGTTTCTGATTGATCTGAGTGGGTTTATAAAGCACATGAACCCGAATTCCCTGCTCCCGCAAATATGGAATGGCAGAAAGGGCTTTGGCTTGATTTCCGTCAATCAGGTAGGCGTAATGTGCCCTCTCCAGCGGAGTGCTGTTTCCGGTTACTACCGGTTCGGTAACACGTTCTGCCGAGATGGAGCGGCCATCGGAGCTGCTGAATCCCTGAAGATTATAAAGCAGCGGCAGCGACCAGGAGGTGATATCATAAAACCGTGGATTTTCTGCCCTGTCTACTCGTTTTCTGGCCTCTTCAAGGAATTCTTGAGGCATTGGTACTTCAGGATCCAAAAGGTTTCTGATGAAACTGTGGCGGGGCTGGGATGATTCAATTACATAAGTGCCTGCTTCAAACGTATGATTTCCAACGCTGCCGCCTTCACGATTCGTTACATTTCGAATGGATGCTTCCGATGTAAGGCGATGAACTTCTACACCACTTCTCATCAGAAGGTTTACAGCTTCAGCTACAAGATTGGGATCGCCTTCAGGCTTGATCATATATCGAACCGTACCGCTCGAACCGGCTTCAATGGCGCGAACATTTTGCTGATAATAATCAGACAACAACTCTGCCCTTCTATCACTTGAAAGCTTAATCATTGCGCGAAATGCGAGGTACTGTTGGTTGGCTGCATCAGCAAGAGTTCTGGTTGATCCGTCTGATAGTTCCAGTCCAAATCCACGGCTCGATCCCTGCTCATAAAGCATGCCCACGGCTCCCTGGTGGGTCAGGTAAGAGGTGAAATATGCCGGATAGAAGAAGTTGAAAATTTCACCTGTGGTATATTCAACATGGTTTTCATCAAATATATTCGCGTGTGCATTACCATAATGCTGAAACCATTTGCTCGCATATTCAGGAAAAAGCGGTGATACAGGATCGGTTGGCGGATCTACATAAAATTCATTATTTGCACCCATTTCGTGAGCATCCACTCCGGCCTGTGGCCTCCATTCGCGGAGAATAGCCGCACGGTTTCGTGTTTCGTTATGTGTATGTGCAAACCAATCGCGGTTCAGGTCAAAGTAGTAGTGACTGGTTCTGTATTTTCGGGCTTCCCATCCGTTAAAATCATTCGACCAGTCGTCATTATCGGCATGTACAGTTCGGCCAAGCAATTGGTGATTCGCTTGGGCAAAGGCATCCCGTCCGTCAGCGTTGATGGTGGGATCCACAACGATCACAGTGTTACGGAGCTGCTCAAGGGTTTCAGCGTCGTTCGATGTGGTGAAATGCTCCAGCATTTTCACGACCCCTTCCGTACCTGATAGTTCAAATCCGTGAATAGACCCGCCGAGATATAAAATGGCGGGCTGATTTTCTATGATGGATTGTGCTTCGGATGAAGACGTGGTTCGGGGATCATCAAGCCGCTGGCCATTGGCTTTAATTTCATCAATCCGTGCATGATTTTCCGGCGCAGTGAGAATTGCACCCATCTGCAGTTTGTGATTGTACGTGGTGCCGATTTCAAATGCAGTTACACGATCGGATGCTTCATCAAGATAGTTTAAGTATTGAACAATCTGGTGACTTTTGGTAATTCGATCTCCCACTTCATGTCCCACAACTTCGTGGAAGGATTTAACCTGAGCAAAAAGAAGAGTAGGGATAGATGTGAGGAGGAAAAACAGAGCTGAAAAACGTAGTAGATTTCTGTTCATACGTTTATTTAATTGAGTTATAGTTGGTAATATTTTTCTTTAGGATACTTAATGAACGGGTAATCTAAAAGAGTAAATTTGGGTATCCAAAATTGGACGCTTTTCAGTAATCTTAAGGAAATCAAAAATTCGGCATCGTTACTATGAAAAAACTTATTCCTTTCCTGATAACTCTTTTAATCACAATAGGAACTCTTGTTGTGCTGTCTACCTCGTTTGGCCCGCTTCCTCCTGCGGGGGCATTTTTCCAGCCTACTCAAGGGTTTTGGGCGAATGCAGAAACAAGAGATTTAACTGGCGAAATTGATTTGAACCTGAATGGCCCTTCGGAGTCCGTTGAAGTTTTTTTTGATGAAAGAGGTGTACCCCACATTTTTGCCCAAAATGATGAAGACCTCTATTACGCCCAGGGGTACATCACTGCTCGTGACCGGCTTTTCCAGATGGAGCTCCAGATTCGGGCTGCGGGTGGCCGTCTTGCTGAATGGCTGGGTCCGAATTTAGTGGAGTACGACCGAGGTCAACGTCGGCTTGGAATGATGTACGGTGCCGAAAAATCTTTGGTGGGTCTGATGGCTAATGATACAATCCGAACGGCCGTTGAATCGTATGCCGATGGAGTGAATGCCTACATCAATACTCTTCGTTATGAAACCTATCCTCTTGAGTACAAATTACTAAACGCATCACCTGAACAGTGGAAGCCGATTAACACTGCTTTATTGCTGAAATATATGACGCAGATGCTGGCGGGCCGGTCTGATGATGTACGTACAAGTAACACAGTTGCGCATTTGGGAGAGGCGTTTGTTGATAGGTTTTTAAGTGCTCGGCCTGAACTGATGGACCCCATTGTTCCGCCCGAAACCGAATGGAATTTTGATGTGAATATTCCTGAAAAACCTAATCCACTGTTTCAACCTGTATATACACAAGAAATTGAATACTGGAAGCCCGATCCGTTAAACGGAAGTAATAACTGGGTGGTTGATGGATCAAAAACAGCCGGGGGTTATCCTATTCTTTCCAACGATATGCACCTGAACATGAGCATACCGGCAATTTGGTACGAGATTCAGCTGCAGACGCCAAAATCGAATACCTACGGCGTAAGTCTGCAAGGGACCCCGATGATTATCGTGGGGTTTAATGAAAACATTGCATGGGGTTCCACCAACACCGGCGCGGATGTTATGGACTGGTACGAAATTACATTTCGTGATGATGACAGGGAAGAATATCTGCATGATGGGCAATGGCTGCCGGTTACAAAACGAACGGAAGTCATACATGTAAAAGGCGGCGAATCGATAACAGATACACTTATTTTTACTCACCATGGCCCGGTACATGAAACAAAGAAAAGTACATCTATCGGTGAAGTCATACAGCGTGATCATGCACTTCGGTGGATAGGACATGATGAGTCAAACGAGCTTTTAACATTTTATAAGCTGAATCGTGCAAAAGGATATGAAGATTTTCGGGATGCCTTTAAATCGTATACAGCCCCGGCGCAGAACATGAACTATGCCGGAACAGATGGGAATATTGCTATCCAGACAGGGGGACGTTTTCCGGTAAAATGGGAATTTCAGGGACGGACGGTAAGTGATGGTTCGGATTCTCGATACGACTGGAATGGATTTATCCCTTACGAGCAGAATCCATTTGCACTGAATCCGGAGCGTGGATTTTTAAGCGCGGCCAACCAGTTTCCTGCTGCCGAAGATTATCCCTATTACCTGGGTGAAGGATTTGCCCCCTATGAACGTGGCCGCAGAATAAATGATCTGTTGCGGGAGATGGATAACATTACCGTGGCAGATTTTCAGGAGATGTTGATGGATGATTTCAGCTATCACGCCTATAATTTGCTGCCGGTTTTGCTTGAGGAGATTAACTACGCAAAACTCAATCAAACCGAGCAAGATTTGATTGATGCCTTGCAAAACTGGAACTACAAAAATAAAGGAGACTCAATAGAGCCATCTGTTTTTCGAGAATGGTGGAGAGAGCTTTATAGCTCAATTTGGGATAACAAATATGATACTAATTTTCCTATGCGCCGCCCTGACCGGGACACAACGGTTGATTTGATTCTCAATAACCCTGAGTCAGAAATGTTTAACAATGTACATACAAGTAATGTAGAAACATTAGCTGATTTGATTCAGTCATCATTTATAAATGCGGTGTTAAACCTGGCGAATCGGTATGGTGAATCTTTTGAAAACTGGAAGTGGGGAGTTGTGAACAATACAAATCTTGGACATTCAGCTCAAATCCCCGGACTTGGAAAACGGAATGTATTTACCAACGGCGGAGCGGAATCCATCAATGCCATTAGGGGGAGCCATGGCCCTTCCTGGAGAATGATTGTGGAGCTTGATCCCGAAGGAGTACGCGGGTACGGGGTTTATCCCGGCGGACAAAGCGGAAATCCCGGTTCAAAAACCTACGACGAATTTGTGGAAACCTGGCGGACCGGGGAGCTGTATGAGTTACAGTTCCTGAAAGAGAAACCCGGTGTAGGGGATGGTTTTCCGTTGGTTATTCGGATGAGGTAAATCTGCAGAAAATTCATCTAGCATAACGGTGTCCTTGGGTCTTTGAATTAGGTTTGTTGATCATCATACAACGACATATGGCTGCCGTTCTGAACCTTGGAGCAAAGAGCGTCCTGCTATAATTAACACAGGAAAGGAAAGCTGATCCATGATACGCCGTTTTTTAAGCTTTGTAGCATAATTAAAGCAATCCGATATGGACGTGTAATCATCTTGGAAACAATCAGCCCTTTCAGGTTGGATCGATATTCTAAAGCATACTCCATTTTCAGGATGCCACCCCAGGGGGTTTACCGGCATTCTGAAAATGGTTTAGCGACACACTAAACAGGATTAATGTTTTTTAAACAAATCAAAGTATATCGCTTAAGATAAATTTACCTCCTGTACAAACTATTTTGCCAGGGGTTGTTGCTCCAACTTTTGATCTTCAAATTTTTTCTCCCAGGCTTCCTGATTTTTCTTGGCATCCTGTATGAAA
>JBGTFX010000107.1:0-3043 GCA_041747055.1 Balneolaceae bacterium | reverse complement strand
CGCAGCGGGTGCTGTACTGGTAATCGGGCAAATTTTACTTCCGGGAATGATTCAAAATTTTAATGTAAATCCCAATGAACTGGAGCTCGAAAGACCCTACCTGGAAAATAATATTGCAATGACCAGATTGGCTTTTGGCCTTGACAATGTACAGGAGGTAGAATATCAAGCCGATGATACATTGGGCATAGCTGATATCCGAAACAATCAGGATGCTGTTGACAACATCCGTCTGTGGGATCCGCGGCTGCTTATTCAAACCTACAAACAGCTCCAGGAAATTCGTTCGTACTACGAGTTCTATTCCGTTGACAACGATCGATATATGATTAATGGTGAAATGACCCAAATGATGCTTTCTGCGCGTGAAATTGCCCGAAGACTGCCGAGTCAATCAGATACATGGGTAAACCGGCACATGCAGTTCACTCACGGCTATGGCCTTACTATGAGTCCGGTTACAGAAACGACACGACAGGGAGAGCCCCGATTAGTTGTTCGCGACCTCCCCCCTGTTTATACAAGTCCAAATCTTCGGGTTCAAAATCCTGCTATTTATTACGGCGAAAATAGTTCCGGCTATTATATCGTAAACACAGGTGTAGAAGAACTTCATTACCCGTCAGGCGATGCAAATGTTTACACCCATTATTCGGGTAAGGGAGGAATACAGTTTAGTAACTTTTTTCGCAAGTTGCTTTTTGCGTGGGAGATGGGTGATATCAATATCTTACTGTCCGGTTATATTACCGAAGATAGCCGGTTTCAGATTTGGCGAAGTGTTCAGGAGCGAATCAACAAAATTTCTCCATTTCTAACACTCGATAATGATCCCTATTTGGTGATTAGTGATGGACGTTTAGTTTGGATTCAGGATGCATATACAACTTCTTCTCATTTTCCATACTCCCAACCTTATCGCGGGATAAATTATATTCGTAATTCCGTGAAAATTGTAGTTGATGCCTATGATGGAACGGTAGATTACTATGTAGTGGATGAAGAAGATCCTGTACTTGGCGTATACCGATCTATTTTTCCCGACCTGTTCAAGTCTGCCGATGAAATTCCCGATGGACTCGAAAATCATTTCCGGTATCCACAAGATCTTTTTGAAGTACAACTCGAGATTTTCAATCGATATCACATGACCCGTCCGCAGGTTTTCTATAACCAGGAAGATCTCTGGACCCGTCCGAACGAAAAATATGGAGGCCGTCAAATATTAATGGATCCATATTATGTATTGGCAAGATTACCGGGAGAAGAATCGCTGGAATTTATGTTGATCAGTCCTCTTACCCCTGAAAACAGGGATAACATGATTGCCTGGCTTGCTGCTAAATCCGATCCCGGATCATACGGTGAATTGATAGTGTATAAACTACCAAAGGATCGATTAATCTACGGGCCCGCACAGATTGAGGCACGTATTGACCAGGACCCCGAAATCTCACGTCAGATTGCCCTTTGGGATCAGCGGGGATCGAGAGTAATTCGCGGAAACCTGATGGTTATTCCCATTGAAAACTCCTTCCTTTATGTTGAACCTGTATTTCTTTTAGCTGATGGTGTAGATATTCCACAGCTTCAGCGCGTGATTGTGGCTATAGGTGATAATATTGCCATGCAACCCACCATTGAGCAGGCAATTTTTGAGCTATTTGGTGATGAAGCCGGATTCGTGGCACCGGGCGTTGTTCAGCCGGTAGCCCAACAAGTGGGTGTTCCCATTGATGGTGAAACAGCCCAAATGGACTCCCGTGAATTGCAGCAGTTCCGTTCCTTATGGCGCGACCTTCGCGAAGCCCTCGAAAACGGTAATTGGATTCGCTACGGTCAAATCCTTGAAGAGATGGACGAGATGATTGAGGAGTAAATAATCAAACCTCCAATACATAAACCTCCAAGGTCTTCGAGACCTTGGAGGTTTTTTTATATAATTTTTGTAAGGAATTCCATTTTTGGTGCTCATATAAGTAAACAACCTCCCACAGTATTGAGCAACCAAAAAATGACACCTATATACTTAGAACCCGGTCGTATGTATCACATTTGGACTCATGCCAATGGAAATGAAAATCTGTTCCGGGAAGAAAAAAACTATACCTATTTTCTTGAGAGATACAATTACCATATAGAACCTGTTGCAGAAACGTATGCATATTGCCTGATGCCAAATCATCTTCATTAGATGGTGAGGATAAAAAATGAAGAGGAGGTGCTTGAATTAATAAAGATCAAGAAGTCGGTCCGAAACCTCCAAGGTTTCGAAAACCTTGGAGGTTTTGGTAGAGTCATCAGTCAGCAGTTTTCTAATCTTTTCAATTCTTATACAAAAGCATATAACAAACTTTACAATCGTAAGGGAAGTTTATTCATGTCAAATTTTAATCGGAAATTAATTGATTCTGAGAATTATTTCGGTACTCTTATTGCGTACATACACAACAACCCGGTTCATCATGGATTTGTGAATCATCCAAAAGATTGGCTACATAGTTCATGGCATACTTACCTTCAGGAGAAATACACTAAGATCAAAAGAGAAGAAGGAATCAAATGGTTTGGCAATAGAAATGAATTTTTTAGAGTTCATCACGAAATCAAAATGGGAAAAATGTCATCTTTATTTGAGAAGTGAAGTATATGGGAGGAAAAAACCTCCAAGGTCTTTTGAGACCTTGGAGGTTTCTTTTTTACTTATAGGCTTATTTTTTACGCTTTGCCTGCCACTCCTCAAAGAGTTCCATTCCTCTTTTTTTATCCTCCTCATTAATCAGATCGATTGAATAAAGCCACTCCAGCACTTCGGCTGTATCTTCCCTGTTGCTAAACTCAAACCAGCGCTCTTCTACTCCGGCTGTATAAATGGCCTCTTTAAACCGGGCGAATGCTCCCCGTCCCTGAATGGTATTATGCAGCAGGCGTACAACGGTTTCATCAATGTCATCCAGGGAAAGAATAAACCGTTCCATCTGCTCCCAGCCATTTCGTGAGCCCCGCATGGGGATAGGAATAAACCGCTCTTCATCCTCATCAT
>JBGTFX010000106.1:0-3931 GCA_041747055.1 Balneolaceae bacterium | reverse complement strand
GGGTGTGGGGGTTCCGGCCGTTCCATTGGGCACTACGGCGGTGGTGTTGATGGCCACGGGATTTTCCGGATCCTCCGGGCCATCGGGGTCATCATTCACGGTTGACGTAAATGGGCTGCCCTGTATAGGCTCTCCGTTGAGGGTGATCACGATGGTATCGTCCCCGGTGTTTTCGGGAGTATAGCTGGTGGAGTATGTACCATCGCCGTTATCGGTAATGGGATCGAAGCTGGCGTCCTGGTTAGGGCCTTGGGTGATCGACAGGATTATTGAAGTTGCGATCGGCCCGCCGGCCCCAGTTACGGGATCGTCATTTGCATTACGCAGGGTAATGGTGATGGGTGTGGGGGTTCCGACCGTTCCATTGGGTACTACGGCGGTGGTGTTGTCGGCCACGGGATTTTCGGGATCGTGATCCAGGGTAATACTTTCGGAATCCACGAAATCAATTTCATCGGCATTAAACCGCAGTATGTAACTTTCGCCAATTTCACCGGAAAGAGTTAAATCAGTAAAAGTGGCAATTCCTTCAGCCGCTTGCACGGTAGTTGTGCCTCCAAGCATTCCTCCTTGTCCTGAATGAATTTCAACACCAACTATTGAAGAGCTATGCCCCTGGCCGATTCCCCCGGTAAATTGGGCATTTACGGGTGAATACAGCAATTGAAAGAATGCGGTAATTAAAATAAGGGAAGTAAAAATTCCAAGTCGTTTCATAAACAGAGGGAAGCTAAAATCTTATTCATGGGTCGTTTACTCACGGTCTCCGGTGAAGGTGACATGGGGTTGGTCGCTGAATGTGGTTTGATCGACGGTGAGCGTGAGGATAACGGTTTGGGAATCGGCGCTCGTGAACTGAGTCTGGTAAACCCCGGTTTCTACTTCGCCGAAGGAACCCTGGATGATGGAGGTGTTGGGCTGGTCGAAGCTAACCTCGAAGAGTTGCTCCCCGAGGTTTCCAATGGCTTTTCCGAATTGATCGCGGATCGAAGCGGTGATGGTTACGGCTTGTCCTGCGGGTAGTTCTTCAGGTGATACGGAGACCGAAGAAACGGAACTGCTGATGACCACAGGCCGCAAGGATCGAACAAATCTTGCCCCGGCGTAATCGAGAAATGTATCTAATTCAAAAGTTGCAAAGCTTCGATCGGATATCCGCATGGAGTTTTCATTGAAGTTCCATGCCCCGCCTCGTAAGCCGACAGAATACAGATTAGTAGCCGGGAACCATTTCTGGGTAGCTTCTCCGACTGTTACTGCTGTCTGGTTAGAATGCAATATTATTACGCCAACGGCTGGATTATTTTCCGGATGAAAGGGTTCGTGTTCATTTATCAGGCCCGGTAAAATTGTTGGGTCTCCCTGAACAGCCACATTGCCGGTCTCGTTTAACTTGGCATGCTGCCATTCTCCATTGCCGATCCTGTACTTAACAAAAACCCATGCTGCATCTCGCAAGGTTATATTGTAGTCGGTGTTTTCGACAAAAAATGCGTGCTCCCATGATAAGTCGAACTGAACAAATGCGTAATCTCCGCCGACCGGGCCTGGTACAATCTGAACGTTTATAACCTGGAGATTGCTTGAAAGTGAGCTGTTAGCAAGTAATGAGAAAAACAGTATAAGAATTCCAACTTTTGGAGTCAGCAAAGAAAAAAGTGATCTGCGGCAAATAGGGGGATGATTTTTTTTAAACTTCATGCGCCGTAATAGTTAATTAATGGTTTTAAGAAGCCAGGCATCTTTTTCTTTTACCCGCCTGATTTCACGCAAATATCTGTCGGCATCTATCGCAGATTCGAAACCGGTATAAGCAACGTAGTACCAGTTGGTATCCGGGTTAAAAAGAATATGAGGGGTAAACCCTTCAGAGATTAATATGTCGCGGAGTCGTTCGGCATTGTTTCGCATTATAAATGAACCACCAATGATGTAGTACGAGAATTGACCGGATGCCTCTATCAGCATTTCAATTTCGGACGGTTCCTGCCGGATCAGATATTCCTTCTCGACCGGTATTATAAGTGTTTGTTGTTCCAATCCCGGCCTCAGTAACTGTCGGTACGAATCCGGTAAAACGGCTTCATAAGGGTTGTATGCTTCAATTTTATCCGGGTCAATTCCGATTTTGATAAGGTGTGCCCGAAGTTTTTCTGACCGGGCTTTGTCAAGTTCAATCAAAGTTGCAGAGTTTCTGTCGGGATCGCTAACCGATGCAACGAACATCGTAATATCATCTCTGTTTCGGATCATGTTGGCAATATTTGCCATCATGATTTCTGCCGTATCCCGATGGCTGTATTCCATCCAGTCGAATGTAATGAGATCAGGGTCGAGCATTGTACTGCCTATCGGCAAATCCGCATCGTCGGGGCCAAGATCAATCCGCCGGTAATTGTTTTGACGGGAACTGTTAAGTATGAATTCAACTCTTCTGTTCAGGTCGCGCCCTAAATGTGTTGAGTTGGGTAAAATGGGGGATTTATCACCAAACCAGCTGATGTTCAGCCTATGTATATCCACACCTTCATCTATCAGTGCAAGCCATACAGCTCTTGCCCTGCTCTCAGATATAAATTGATTGACAAGTGCTGTGCCGGTAGAATCGGCATGGCCGTAAATATGGGTAAACACATCATGATTAAGTTTAAGAATATTCGCAAGCTGTTTGATCCGTATTTTCCCATCGGAATTGACATGAGATGAAAAATTATCAAAGTTTACAGGAAGCCGGTTCAATTGATCTATAACCATGCTGTTTTCTGCAGGAGCCTCAACAGGCTTGACGGCAGGAGGAGACGGAGGTGTAGGCAGGGGCTGCGGATTAATCGGAGGCGGCGAAACGGTTTGTGGCGGTGTTCTTACTTCTGCCCTGCTTCTGTCAAAGTTGATACCAACAGAAAAAGACCAATATCCATTTGGAACTCTGTCTGAACTGAATCGCAAATCATTAAGAGAATGATTGTATCCGAGGCTTAGAGTCAAACTGGTGTTTCCGTCCAAAGACAAATTATAACCGGCTCCAAGTGGTATGAAAGGTGCTATACTTCGGTTGAATCCCCACAAGGGTGAACTTGGGGTTCTTTCTAACGGATTTTCCAATAACGGATCATCAATTTGTGGAATACTTAAAGGTGTATGATGCAATAAGCCTAAACCGACGTAGCTATGGAAGCTGCCGATATCATACCCTATCCTATATTCCGTTGGTATTAATCTGCTTCTGTATCCCGGGCCCGAAATAAAACCGATTGCCAACCCAAATTCGCCGAAAACAGAATGATTGAATGGATACCGGTTGTAATAGCGAAAAGCATGATTAAATGTATTATCCTGAAGCTGGGTATTACCTGCAAATGAACCAATTTGCAGCCCGGGGTTTTCAAAAAAAATAGAATGAACATTTTGAGCATGAATGTTCATTCCGCTAAATAGGCCTGTCAACCAGATAAGGAGGATAAGTTTTTTATACAAAAGCTTTTGCTGAATGAGACGAATATTGGTTTAGTGAGAATCATCATGAATAAGTTTCGGCATGGCAACCGATTGGTTTCAAGAGTTGTTGCAAATGTGCATGTACCCCTGCAATAATGTATTTACTTCCAGTTTGCAGTTTTGCAATCATGTCAGCAATAGCATGCATATCAGAAATCTGATATTTTGACCGAAACCTTTGATTCTTGTTTTAGATGCTCTAAGAAATTTGACGTTTAATATAGTTTATATGTAATTACAGATATGCGACAATAAATGACGCAAAAGCGACACGTCGATTATTTTAAAGTCAATTTTATGTCATTAACTGAGGGTTAAGGGAGCGGTCACTTTTCTGTTCTCGTTTTTCTCCATATTTTTGTCGTGCATTTCCGGTAATATTTTTTTACAAAAAGCCTCGCTCAATTATAAATGAAGTTTCAGCCACTGTTGAAGA
>JBGTFX010000105.1:0-5133 GCA_041747055.1 Balneolaceae bacterium | reverse complement strand
AGCGGCCAAGCAGGCCAAGCCGAAGTTCATAATTCCAACCAATTTTTATACATCATTTCATGTCTACATTTAATTTACACGCAACGACGGTTATTGGCGTTATCCACAACGGTAAAGTAGCCATCGGCGGTGACGGCCAGGCTACGCTCGACAAAACCGTGATGAAATCTACTGTTAAAAAAGTTCGTAAACTTCAGGATGGGAAGATACTTGCCGGTTTTGCAGGATCTACCGCAGATGCATTTACACTGTTTGAACGATTTGACGAAAAACTGAAAGAATTTAACGGAAATCTGCAGCGCGCAGCCGTTGAACTTGCCAAAGAGTGGCGTAAAGATAAATATTTGCAAAAACTGGAGGCACTTCTTGTAGTTATGGATAAGGAAACATGCCTTATTATATCCGGACAGGGGGATGTTATTGAACCTGACGACCAGATATTGGCCATCGGAAGTGGCGGATCTTTTGCGCTTGCAGCAGCCCGTGCACTGAAAGTAAATGCACCAAACCTTTCTGCAAAAGAAATTGTTGAAAAGTCACTTAATATCGCTGCCGACATTTGTATCTACACAAATAATAATTTAACTGTTTTAGAAATTGAGTAGTATTTCATGAACATTATTGAACAACGATCTTTAACACCCCGGCAAATTGTAGCCGAGCTAGACAAGTATATAGTAGGACAAAACGATGCTAAAAAGTCCGTAGCCATCGCCCTCAGAAACAGATGGAGACGACTGAATTCTGATCCCGGTATTCGGGAAGAAATAATACCCAACAACATCTTAATGATTGGCCCTACCGGTGTGGGTAAAACCGAAATCGCCCGTAGATTAGCTAAACTTTCAGGTGCCCCCTTTATAAAAGTAGAGGCTTCTAAATTTACAGAGGTTGGTTATGTTGGCCGCGATGTGGAATCCATGATTCGAGACATCACCGACATATCCCTGAATATGGTGAAGCTGGAGATGCAGGAGCGGGTTAAAGAGAAAGCAAAAAAAATTGCTGAGGAAAAGATCCTCGATATCCTCATCCCCCCTGTTAAGAAAAAATCAACCCAACACAGCAACAGTAATGTTTCTTCGGGTGAAGTTGGGTTTAGACCCGAATCAGCCACTGATGAAGAGCTTAACGAACGTACTCGCGAACGTTTCAGAAACAAGCTGAAGAATGGTGAACTTGAAGATCGCGAAGTGGAAATTGAAGTATCACCAAGCAAAACTCCAATGATGCAGGTATTTGGACCCCAGGGAATGGAAGAGATGGGATTCAATCTGCAGGATATGCTGGGCAATCTTTCAAAAGGCCAGAAAAAAACAAAACGCAATGTTCCTATACGAGAGGCTCGCGAAATTATCACTGAACAGGAAGCTGAAAAACTAATTGATCACGAAGCAGCCGTGCATGAAGCACTCGATCGTGTTCAGAATCAGGGCATAGTATTCATCGATGAAATTGATAAAGTTGCTGCTGACTCAAGTTCAGGCGGCGGAAAAGGTGGCCCCGATGTGAGCCGTCAGGGAGTACAGCGCGATCTACTGCCAATTATAGAAGGTAGTTCCGTTTCCACCAAGCACGGTATTGTAAAAACCGATCATATACTATTTATCGGGTCCGGTGCGTTCCACGTATCAAAACCATCTGATTTAATACCTGAATTGCAGGGCCGTCTGCCTATCCGTGTTGAATTGGATTCACTGACAGAAAAAGATTTTTATGATATTCTTACGAAACCAAAAAATGCTCTTACAAAACAGTATCAAGCCATGCTCATTACTGAAGGTGTTACGGTAAATTTTGGTGACGATGCCATTAAAGAAATTGCACGAATTGCTGCTGAGGTTAACGAACAAGTTGAAAATATCGGCGCTCGACGATTACACACCATTTTATCATCTCTGCTGGAGGAACTTTTATTTGCAGTACCTGATGATATTGGCAGTGGAAAAATAGATATTGATAAAGCGTATGTAACGAAACAGCTAGACTCTCTGGTTAAAGACAAGGATCTGAGTCATTATATTCTGTAACTTTTTTAGTTTTTTATGAAACCATTTTAAATTGCAACGGTAAGTAAAATACATGTCCCCAATGATCGGTAATGCTCAAACAGTTATCGGCTTAATTTCGAAAACTCTCTTGTGATGTCCCTAAGAAAATTTGTTGCCCCCCAACTCATTGCTCTACTTTTATTATCCGGTGTTTGGTTAGCAGGAGCTGACAATATCATCGTATCAAATGACGACCATCAAAAGAATCTTCATAAGTACATGCAGGTACAGCGAAGAGTGATGGACAACTACTTCGGCGATACAAACCTGAACCAACTTTTTGAAAGAAGTATTTTAGGCCTTGTTTATGCCATGAATGATTCAACTCTTTCTTTAAACAATACTCCAATTGATACTACCTTTAGTAACACGAATATTAAAAACCTTCGTGATTCTTACGATAAGTTTGAAGATGCATACCTGTATGTAGCGAACAACCATCCCGATAAAAATATGAGTAAGCTTACCGATCGATCTATACGGGAAATGCTGAAAACCCTTGATCCCCACTCTGTTTATATAGAACCGGAAGACAGCGATCGGATACAAGAAGAATTTGATGGTAAATTTCAAGGTATCGGTATTCAGTTCAATATTTTGCAGGATACTATTACCGTAATCACTCCAATTTCCGGCGGACCCAGTGATCAGCTTGGAATTATGTCAGGTGACCGAATTATCTCTATAGATGATACCAGTGCCATTGGGTATACAAATGAAGATGTGATGCGCAGACTTCGCGGCAAAAAAGGAACGGATGTGAATATTGAAGTTATGAGACCACGAAACAGTAACCCTATCTCTTTTAGAATCACACGCGATGATATACCCATTACCACGCTCGATTCTTACTATATGCTTGATGAGCGAACCGGTTATATCAAAATCAACCGATTTGCAGCTACCACACATCAGGAATTTATTACAGCAGCGGCAGAACTAAAGAGAAAAGGAATGGATCGGTTAATGCTTGATTTACGCAATAATCCGGGTGGTTATTTAAGTCAGGCAATTGCCATCTCCGAAGAGTTTTTCCCAAGAGGAACCAAACTGGTTTCTACAGAAAGTAAACATACCCGGTTCAACTCTGTGGTAAGTTCGCAAAAAGACGGATCTTTAAAAGACGTAGCCGTGATTACGCTTGTAAATGAAGGCTCAGCCTCAGCGAGTGAAATTGTTAGTGGTGCCATTCAGGATCATGATCGCGGCTTGGTAGTTGGGCGCCGGACTTTTGGAAAGGGACTTGTACAACAGCAGTATCAGCTGGTTGATAACAGCAATATCCGGGTTACCATCTCACGATACCTTACTCCTTCCGGACGATTAATTCAAAAGCCATTTGATGGAAGAAGCGAAGATTTTGCTTACGAGATTAATCATCGCGAGTCCGATATGACAATGAATACCAGTGAGTTTAAGCAAAATATTCCTGATTCATTGAGATTCTCCACCTCTGCCGGACGTACCGTATTTGGCGGTGGCGGAATTGTACCCGACTTCATAGTTGATATAGACACGACATCAGGTTACGTTTTTAACTTTATGCTTGCCAACCGTGTAGATTTCGATTTTGTCAGAGAATACCTCGACAAGTACGGAGATGACTTCCGGGATCGATGGGAAAGTAACTTCGAAGAGTTTAGAAGTGATTTTGCATGGAGTGATAAAGATCAGTCTATGTTCCTGTCCATGATGAAAGATCGGGGAATGAAATTTGACAATGAACTTGATGAGCCAAAAATTGAAGACGACAACCTGATTATCTCCCCGAAAGATTACGATCAACTCGTAACGATGAACTTCGGACGAATGAAAGCTGAAATTGCCCGTCAGGTTTGGGGAAGTGAAAAATTCTACCCCGTCATCAACGACTACTTCAATACTTCTATGAAAGAAGCTATGAAACTCTGGGAAGAAGTATCGAAGTTAGAGACCTACGCCCAGCAAGCGGCCAGCCGCTAAACAGATTAAGTTAATTCCATAAAAGCCGCGATGGCAATTCAGATTCAGCTCAAAAAATCTGCTCAGTCACCGCGGCTTTTTATTTGCTATACAACCCATCAGAAGCTCCTAAAGGTAGTCCTAAACCAGGCTCATCTTTGAATACGGAGCGCTAAGAATGACATGTTCATGGCAGTAAAAAAATACAGCGCATAAACACAAATAGAACGGGGTGAGTTCGTTGCGAAAACCCAGCCCACAACCACGTAAGAGAAGCCGGATCGGAGTCCGGCATGACGTAAAACCGTTGATAATCTACAATCTTTCAATTCACTTACAACCCAACACCCTTCATCACCATCACCACCGCTGCCGTTTCAGCGCGTAATCGTTTCTCCCCTAGAAGTACCGTTCTTGTATTCAAATCAGAATCCGATCCCCAGAATTCCTCCTCCCTCTTTGAAAATCCGCCTTCCGGACCCACAAGCAACACTACCTCATTATCATCATCCGATAATTCCAGCTTTTCATTAGTGCTTTTCTGATCCGCAACCACAAACAGTGACGAAGATCTCTTCTCTATCAGTTCATCCATGCCCTCATAGAGCTCCACAGACGGCAACCAAACCCGCAGCGACTGTTTCATGGCACTCATCACGGTAGCCTCTACACGGTCCATTCTCACCTTCCCCTTTTCAGTATGATCCGCACGAAACAATGCTATACGACTCACACCCAACTCCACCGCCTTTTCCACGGCAAACTCCAGACGATCACGCTTTTTTATCACTCCCAACGCCAGTGTTGCATCCCTGATAGGAGCCTCTTCAAAACTCGACTTCCTTACTTCCACCAATACCTCACTCTTTCGGGTTGATCGAATCACTCCCTCATACAAATATCCCCTTCCGTCCGTCACCATTATATCATCCCCCTCCCGATAGCGCATCACACTCACAGCATGCTTCGCTTCCTGGTCTTTCAATACAAGAGTATCACCGGTACAATTTTTTGGATGTGTGTAGAATAGGTTCAAGTTTCAAGGCTCAGGGTTCAGGTTGCAGGTTGCAGGTAAATTGCATATGAGTCAATTCTTGGGGATGAACCAAATCCCCTCTTGAGAGGGGACTGAGGGGTGTGT
>JBGTFX010000104.1:0-4016 GCA_041747055.1 Balneolaceae bacterium | reverse complement strand
GGACCCAATTTGATTCGCTTGGAACTACATGTGCCGGACAGGAAAATCAGTAAATTCGAAAAAATTGTAGACCTGAAAATTGGGCGGTCCATGGCACCTGTATCGGATACATCATTCGACATTAAGATTATTGAATAAATTTAAAATTTAGAAAGAAATACTTTGATAGAAGACATTAGACGGCCTGCAAATTCTGAAGAGAAAGCAATTCTTGTAGGTATCTATGGAGCAGAAACCCCGCGATGGCTTGCCAAAGAGTATTTGGATGAGCTTGAACTATTATCGGACACAGCAGGAGCCTATTGTTTACAAAAGATCCTGCAAAACAGGCCTCATCCTGATCCCACTACCTATATTGGTAAAGGGAAACTAAATCAGCTAAAAACACTTGTAGACGAAACTCAAGCTGATTTGGTAATCTTTGATGATGATTTATCGGCCACTCAAGTGCGGAATATTGAGAAGACTGCGAATGTTAAAGTATTGGATCGCAGTGGATTGATTCTGGATATCTTTGCTTCCCGGGCGAAAACATCTGCGGCTAAAACGCAGGTTGAACTTGCCCAGTTACAGTATTTATTGCCACGGCTGACCCGATTTTGGACTCACTTGTCTCGCCAAAAAGGGGGGATTGGCACAAAAGGTCCGGGTGAAACTCAGATTGAAACCGATAGAAGGTTAATCGGGAACAGAATTTCTACGTTAAAGGAAAAATTGGAAAAACTGGATCGGCAAAGAACCACGCAGCGTAAGGGTCGATCAGATAATAATCGAGTTGCATTGGTCGGGTACACAAATGCGGGGAAATCAACCCTAATGAATGCCTTAACTAATACAAATGTATTGGCAGAAGACAGGCTTTTCGCGACGCTCGACTCAACCGTTCGGCGGTTAGAATTAGAAAATCATGAAATACTTTTGTCTGATACAGTAGGATTTATTCGAAAACTTCCTCATAATCTAATTGAGAGTTTTAAATCTACGCTTGATGAAGTTCGTGAAGCCGATTTTTTGCTGCATGTAGTTGACGCTTCATCTCGATTGGTTGATGATTACATAGAAGTTGTTGAAAATACCCTTCAGGAATTAGGCATTACAGGCATAAAAAAAGTACTTGTATTCAATAAGGTGGATTTATTGAAGCCTGACCGATTAATTGAGTTGAAAAAAGAGTTTCCCGGCGCTTTGTTTGTATCCGCTGAAAGGGGAATAGGCCTTGAAAAACTGAAGGATCGAATAGAAAGCCTGATTGAAGAAGATTACATCTCCTTTGAGTATAATGTACCGATGAGTCAGTACAAAGCAGTTGCTTTTTTACACGATGTTGGCGTAGTTGAAAGTGAATATTTTGACGAGAATTACGTTATAGTAAAAGGAAGCATTCATGAGGCAGACAGAGATCGATTTAAATCGATGCTGACTGACCTTGAAACAGCACCCACTTGATATCCCAAACAAATGTTAGCCAAAAAGCTCATTGACAAAAATTTTACTCCTCTTCATAATAGCGATCCGGCATATGCGGCTTTAGCTAAAATGGATGCCTGGCAAACTACAAGTTTACCTGTAGTTGAACCTACTACAGGTAAAATTATTGGGCAGGTAACATTGAAAATGCTAATCGACCTCACTGATGAGTCAATACTATTGGAAGAAATTAAGTTAAAAGAACCCATTTTCTCCTTTGAGCATCAGCATGTATTTGAGGTAGCCCGGCGGCTTGTTCGTCACGAAGTTCGGATTATTCCGGTTGTGAATGAATCAGAGGAATTTGTTGGGGTACTTCAAGAAAAAGATGTTTTAAAGGCTTTTTCTGACATGCTTAACGTAACTAAATCAGGATCTGTAATTTCAGTTGAGATCGGAAACGCTGATTATACATTAACCGAAATTGTGAACCTGATTGAGCTGGAAAATGCCAAAATTTTGGGTATCACAGTAGAGCATGGGGATGAACAAAATCCAAATATGAAGGTTTCTTTTAAACTAAATTTGGAAGACACTTCAGCTGTAATTTCTTCTTTAAAGCGACACGGGTATACAACTGCAACAGAAAACACACATGATCTTCTTGATGTGGATATGAGCTCACGTGCCAATGAACTTTTGCGTTATCTAGATCTCTAATCAAACAAAATATTACCAGATTGATTGGGAACAAAATAGGGCGAGTTGGTATATTCTTTAAAACATTCCAATCAATGGATTCACTATACATGTACATGAATCGCTACGCCAAAATTTTTAGTTTTTTTTTGCTCTTTCTATTTTTCCCACTAATCGGTAATGCACAAAATGAACCGATTACAGGAGATCGTGATTTTCAACTAGGTATAAACCTGTTTAATAAAGGTTTGTACGCAGAAGCTTCAGCTGCGTTTAGTTCGGTTTTAAACGATGAGGAAGATAAAAAAAATGTTGAACTCGCCGCTTATTATTGGACTCGCTCACAAACGAGACTTGATTCAACAAAAATAGATGTTGTAACCGATCAATTTGTAAACCAATATCCTCAAAGTCGATTTTCAACGGTTCTTTTAAAGGAAATTGCTCATCTGCATATAGAAAATGGAGATTTAAACCGAGCGCTAAGCAGACAAGTTCAGGCTCTAAATTACTCTCAAACTTCTAAAGAGGAAGCCGAACTTTATTACACTATTGCCGAAACAGCTGCTGAATTAGGCGATTATGAAATGGCGAGAACCTATTTTTTAACGCTTTCAGATCATCACAGGAGGTCTGATTTATCACCAAAGGCTTTATATGCTCGCGGAAGACTTTACCTTGCGGAAGAGAATTATGCTGCATCAGCAGACGCTTTTGAATTACTGAGGGAGCGTCACCCCTTCGATTCCATGACCCGAAGGATAGGGACTGCATTAGGAGAATCGTACTACAATCAGGGCAGATATGAGGAAGCCATTCAGGCATTTAATGATGCTATGCCGAATTTAGATGATGAAACCCGAGACAAAGCCGTTTACCTAAGTGCAGAAAGTTATAATGCTCTTAATGATCTTCGAAATGCCACCCGGATGTACAGAATGTATATTAACCGAGCAGAAAATTCAGATCAGGCGCGAATTGCTCACTACGGTTTAGGGTGGGTGTATCATAAACAGGAAGTATACCATTGGGCTGCAGAGGCATTTGAAAAAGCAGCGGTTGGAACGGACGAAGTTGCCCGGAAAGGGTTGTATTATCAAGCCGTTAACAATAAGTTGGCGGGCAGGTATCAACAGGCATTGAATGCATTTCGTGATTTTGGCAGACGATTTGGCGAAGGAGTTTTTTATGAAGAAGCCCGGTTCGAATGGGCTATTGCAGCATTTGAAGTTGGTTTCTACGGAGAAGCCATAGATGCGTTATTACCATTGGCCAGAAACGTAGATAATATAAAGGAACCCGGGAGAGTGCTCACATTTTTGGGAGAGGTTTATTTCGCAAATAATGAATACACAAGAGCGCTCAATACATTTGAAATAGCTGCCGAACTTACCGATTTAGACCCTTCACTTCAGCGACAGGCACGATTCCAAATGGCGTGGGTTCAATACAGTAATCAGGCTTATGTTCAGGCTCAACCGGCATTCGAAACGGTTTATAGAAATGCACCGAATAGTAATTTAGGGCGGGAGGCTCTTTTTTGGAGTGCTGATGCACATTTTCAGACTCAAAATTTTGGTCCTGCATCAAGACAGTTCAGGCAGTTTATTAATGAAAACCCAGACCATGAACTGGTTGGTGCCGCTAAATACTCGTTGGGTTGGTCATACTTTATGATGGGAGATTTTGAAAATGCAACCGGTCCGCTCATCGATTTTATGGAAAATTACGACCCGCCAAGAATCGCCCTTTATCCCTATGATACCGATACACGGCTGAGGGTTGGCGATGCGTTTTATGCACAGGGAAAATACAGGGAAGCACTTCAATATTACAACGATGCCATAGGCGCTGAACCCGGTGGGGATTATGCAATGTTCCAGGTAGCGAATAGTCATTATCGTATGAAC
>JBGTFX010000103.1:0-5523 GCA_041747055.1 Balneolaceae bacterium | reverse complement strand
ACCGAAATTGAAGCGATCCGAAAGCAAGTTGGCGATGATCATGTGCTTTGTGCCCTTTCTGGTGGAGTTGATTCAACCGTGGTAGCAACGTTAATCCACAAAGCCATTGGCGATCAGTTGCAATGTATTTTTGTTGATAATGGACTACTTCGAAAAGACGAGTATAACCAGGTTCTTGAAACCTACAATAAACACCTCGAACTCCCTGTTAAAGGCATTGATGCTTCAAAACAATTTATTGATGCATTAACTGGAATATCTGATCCTGAAGAGAAACGGAAAATTATTGGAAATACCTTTATCGAAGTTTTCGATCAATCCATTGTAAAAGAGACCAAGTTTAAATTTCTTGCCCAGGGAACACTTTATCCTGATGTAATAGAGAGTATCTCTTTCAAAGGACCCTCAGCAACTATTAAATCACACCATAACGTGGGTGGGTTACCCGAAAAAATGAATCTCGATCTCATTGAACCGGTGCGAGAGCTATTCAAAGATGAAGTTCGAAATGTTGGCCGTGAACTTGGTATTCCCGAGTCTTTTATTGGCCGTCATCCATTTCCCGGACCGGGATTAGGAATCCGAATCATTGGTGATATTACTCAGGAACGGCTTGATCTTTTGAAAGAAGCCGATGCAATATTTATTCAGTCTCTACGAGATTACAATTTATATGATGAAGTCTGGCAAGCACTTGCGGTTCTTTTACCGGTTCAATCTGTAGGAGTAATGGGTGATGAACGAACGTACGAGTTTACCATTGCACTTCGAGCTGTTACCAGTCGTGATGGAATGACTGCCGATTGGGCACACCTTCCTTACGATTTTTTAGCGGATGTTAGTAACCGAATTATCAATGAAGTTAGGGGAATTAACCGTGTTGTTTACGACATCAGTTCCAAACCACCCGCTACTATTGAATGGGAGTAACGGGAACATATTAAGCCCTTTACCATTAATATTTTGAAAACAATCACGCTTACGATGAAATACAGTTTTCTCTCAATTCTTTTTCTGTTGCTTTCCTTTGTCACTGTTCAGGCTCAGTCATTTAATAATGGATTGGAGCTGTATGAAAATGGTGAATACAAGGAAGCTATAGAAGTTTTTGAACGATATAAAGATGCAAATTCTATGTTATTTGCCGGCAAAAGTTACTTCGCTTTAGGTGAGTATCTAACCGCTAATGCATACTTCAATGATATTCTGGAAAATAATGACCGGAATATCCGGCAGGAAGCAAAATATACGCTTGCTCTATCCCATTTCGGGATGAAAAATTTCACCAAAACGCTGGATACTCTTTACGAGTTAATGGTAACAGAAAGCCGTACGGGAATTCATGTGGATGCAAATCGATTTTTCCGTCAGGTAGTTGGATATTTAACACCAGCCCAGAGATTTCAGGCTGTAAAACAAACCGAGTATCAGGCAGTAGCAGTTTCTTTAGTTGAATACGTTAAAAACCGGATTGATGGAAATATCTATCAAATAATGGTGAATGAGGTTTTAAAATCAGAACCAGATTCTTCACGAAAGGAAAATCTGCGAGAAAAACTTTCTACCCAATCAAACCTTCAGTCACTGAATGTACAATATCCTAATCCCCCCAATGGTATTGTTTACAATATCGGTGTTCTATTACCAATTTTTGAGGAGCATTCATCAGAGTTCATAATCCCGAGAAATCTTTACTTTGGAATTACACTTGCAGCAGATGAGTTTAATGCCAGACATTCTAATAAAAAAGTAAAACTACACTTTAAAACATCCGGCCAAGATGCCGATACAACGGCAAAAAGCTTTACTGAATTGGTTTGGGCAAATCATATTGATGCAGTTATTGGCCCATTGTTTTCAGAGCCTGCAAAAAGAATGGCAGAGTTATCTGAAGAGTATTCAGTTCCTATGCTTGCGCCACTGGCTAATGCAGATGATATTAATTTAGACTATAACTATACGTTTCAATTAAATCCAACCTTTGAAATTCATGGCAGACAGATGGCGCGCCATGCTGTTCAAAATCTTAGGCTCGACACATTAGCCATAATCACTCAAAAAGACGCACTTGGCACGGCTTCAGCACTTGGATTCCGGCACGAAGCTGAACGATTGGGTGCCCACATTTCCTATTATATTGAAGAAGATTTTGCTGCTACCGGCTTCGATTTAAGTGAATCCACCAAAGTGTTTACTACCGATACCGAAGAGATTGAAGAGGGAAATTACATGCGTTCGAAAGGAATTTATGCGCCTTTTACGGGTCAGGCTGCAAATACTCTTATTCGTTTATTGATGACAGATTTGGAAGCCATGAATAACAGAATGGTTGTTTTAGGATCAGAAGAGTGGGAAACAGTTAATTTAACAGGCTGGGTAGATAGAAATGTGGATGTATATCACTCCAAAGCATTTGGTGCTGCTGCTGATTCAGCTACTATTTCTTATATGGAGCAGGATTTTGAAACCCGATTTGGAGTCAATGCAGATCAGTTTGCCAAAATTGGATTCGATACCGGAACCTATCTTTTTCAGGCGCTAAATACGGCTGGAAATCCTGAATACTTAAAAGAAGTACTCATGAATAGTCCAACTTTTGAAGGACTTGCCTTACGTATAGCTTTTAATAACAACAGGGTTAACCAGCATATTTATATTCACCCATTAAGTGAGTCTGCGAAGAGAAAAGTAGAAAACAATCCTAATCTGCGGCGTTCCAGGTGATGAATGTGATCGCTATCGCGCTTCTTCCCTCTCGAGTTCGCGCTTAATTCTGTATTGCTCCTGAATCCACTGTCTCCATTCGTTACTGGATCTTCTGTGCTCATCAAATGTTTTGTTAAAGATATGATTTCCATCTGGTGTAGCAACCATAAACAGGTAATCGTGGTCTTCCGGTAGTAATACCGATCGTATAGAGGATTCATCGGGATTTGTAATTGGACCTGGAGGCAATCCGCTGTACAGATACGTGTTATAGGGATGATCAAACCTATAATCTTCGAATAAAATTCTTCTCCTTTCTCCTAAAGCATATAGCACGGTGGGGTCGGCTTGCAGCCTCATATTTCGATTGAGCCTGTTAATATACAATCCACTTATTTTTGGTTTTTCTTCAGTATGCCGCGCTTCCCATTCAACGATTGATGCCAAAATCACAATTTCATCCAGTGTAAACTGACTCTCCTCTATTTCTTCACTATATCTATTACTTATGCTGGCTGTAAATTCACTGTAAATTCTTTTGATTACACTTTCAGGATTTGATGTCCAGTATATTTGATATGTATTTGGAAGCATACGCGAAAGTAATTCCTCGCCTGAATAACCCAATTCCATGCTAATTGCTGAACCATCACTAAACTGTTCAGCAAATGAAGTAGAATCAGCCTGTAACTGCCTTGCAAGCTGCGCGGAAAGCCTTGAAATATCATTACCCGGTAAAACCGTTACATTTGCGGGATCCTGAATACCCCGTGCCATATTGGAGAGAAAAAGTTCGTAGGATGTACTATTGTTGATTTCATATCGCCCTACTCTGAAATTCCTCCAACCCAATACACGACCAGCCCACAATAGTTCTTCACGATCAAAATTTACAGCGGCAGAATCCAATTTTTCAGAGAGCTCCTCAAGACCAATTCTCTCATGAAGAAGAAGTTCAATTGGAAGTTCAGTGGTAATTGCATTAGAGTTGTAAAGCCTTGAATACCGTGATCCAAATGTCAATAGTAGTAAAAGGGTGAATATCACCAGTTGTATTATCAGCTCTCGCTTCAAAGATCGATTCATCAAAAATAATTTTCAGAAAAAATGAATGTAAATATAATACTTTTAAGGCCGCAACCATCTCTCAATTTATAAAATTTAATGAGCCTGTATTTAAAATGTAGGGTTAAATCGCACCCATAAATTGAGTGTTCTATCAAAGTTATTGAGTGGCCAGGCTATTTCAAATCTAAAGACTCCGGTTCCGACACCTAATCCGGCATCATGCTGGAAATCAGAAAATGCTACATTTCCGAATCCTTCAAATGGATTAACGGAAGTGGTTAAATCCTCATTAATGGTAGTCCAGCCTGAATCTAAAAATACAAGTAAGTGTAGGTTGTAGTTCTTTACCCAGTTTCCAGGATAAAAACCCGGGGAACCAAATTGCAACTCTAAAGTACTGTGAACCATCTGATTTCCATTATAAAATTTGTATGGTGTTCCTCTCAGGCTGCCTATTCCACCCAAATAAAATTCCTTAAATGCCGGGGCTGTTCCTGTTATGGAACCCGTCCGAAGCCTCCATTTTAATTTTGAGCCTGCATCAACGTTATAATACAAATTCAGAGTCGTCAAATACTTATTAAAACGAAAATTCGCATCTGATCGCGAATTATCTGCCAGCTCAACACCAAAAATTGTTGATATCGTAAATCGTTCGCTAATTAATACATTTCGAGGATTAATCGCGATGCTGAAATTATATTTGTCCAGGTTTATGATATCAGCATTTTGATCGATCGATGGATTAGAACGAAAAGTTCTTTCGAAACCAAATAATGAGAATGATGTATTTTGTTCAAGAGAGGAATACTCATCTATGTTATAAGAGAAGGCCATTTCAAATAAGCGATTAGTTCTATAAACGGCATAAATGCCTAATCCTTCTATTTGATAGTAATCCATAAAATCGTAACCGGCAAAAAGTGAACTAAGAGAATTCTCTATCAAGCCGGTCCGCCAATAATCTTCTGTTGCAGTCGCTTTATGATATTCTGCTCCTTTCATAAATCTCCTCTGCTCACCAAACAAACGCTCTAACCCAAACCCGTACTCTACTTTTCCTGATGCTGTACCAATTCCCACAAATCCGTGTGGCTGAATTTCGGGTATTGTTAAAAAAGATGTCCGCCTATACCACTGCATACGCTCCTTCTTCAAACCAATAAACAAACCGTTCACCCGATTAAAATGAACGGTTGATAAATTTGGATATTGACTATATAGTTGGTTCGAATAATATGGCCCGGCTTCAAAACCGCCTCCCAAATCTAATCCGGTGGTAGACAGATAACGAACGTTTCTTTTTATTTCCGTTTCATCAAATTTAAATGGGTCATCCTCAGCTAATATCTCATCGATTGTTGGGCCAAATATCAGGTTTCGTTCAAATGGATTTGACTCTTCTTCACTGTTATCTTGAGCAAAAATTATATTAGGAGTCAATAGAAATGGTGCAATTAATAGTAACAATAGATACCGCATAGAATTAATATGCCTTTTTCTTAAAGATTTCTATCAGGAATTGTATATGATCATTTAAATCTTTGTTGATTAGCTCAGCGCCTTGTTCGATATCTTCTCTAGGTACATTTTCTGCGAATCGTTTATCCTTAAGTTTCTTTTTAACGGATTTCACTTTCATATCAGAAAACTTGTTTGGCCTCATGAGGGATACAGCGTTCATAAATCCTGAAATTTCATCGCAGGCAAACAGGTATCTTTCCATTTCTGATTCCGGTTTCCGACCGG
>JBGTFX010000102.1:0-9994 GCA_041747055.1 Balneolaceae bacterium | reverse complement strand
TTTTATGGTCAAGAGAACAAGATGAATGTACCCGGAGAGGAGTTGCCAAAAGTTCTTCACTATTATGATGAACCCCATCGTTATGCATGGCAGAATGTGCTTATTGTAGGCGGTGGAAATTCAGCCGCAGATGCAGCACTTGAGACGTATCGAGCCGGGGCGAATGTGTCTGTATTGGTTCGGAATGAAACACTTAAGCCTTCGATCAAATATTGGGTAAAACCTGATATAGAAAATAGAATTAAGGAAGGGTCTATTACCGGGTATTTTAATTCGGAAGTGAAAGAAATCAGAGAAAAAGAGGTGGATATCCTTACTCCTGAGGGGCTTAAAACTATAACCAACGATTTTGTACTGGCCATGACCGGCTACCGGCCCCATTACGGTTTAATGAAAGCTCTTGAAATAGAGCTAACAGATGATGACATCAAAATGCCCATTTATGATGAAGAAACGCTGGAAACCAATCGAAAAGGAATGTACGTAGCGGGTGTGGTTTGTGGAGGAATGGATACGAGTAAGCTATTTATTGAAAATACTCGCGTACATGCCGATCATATTGCTACAGATATAGAGAAGAAACTAACTTAAAAACTGCAATATGAGTGAGGTTAACTAAAAGGAGCATCCTGCTCATCCGTTAATCCTGTTTATTATAAAAAAAGAGGGGCAAGCGACCCACATCACGCCGCTACGACCTATTACCGCTGCTGCCTTCCGACCCTGACGGAATTCATAGGGAGCTGGCTGTGTGGAACTTGCCCCGAATCTGAAAGTTACGGTTTCTAAAAGAGTTATTAAAGCTTAAAAGTAATTTAAATTATAAGACGAGGTGAATTAGAAAAAAAACTCTCTTCCATTCACTTAAGGTAAAACTTATTCTTCTATATTTGCTTGTAACAAACAAGGTAAAGAATGCTCTATACTATATAGGTTAAAGCAAACAGAAGAAATGAACCTTGGAATTAACAGGGAACATTTTCAATATTCTGAAAGTTGTAGCCTTAACTCTTGCTTTTCCAGCGAAGGTAAGCGAAAATATAGAGTTGCGGGGATTCGAACTCGCGAAGCACAGCTTCGCAACATGCAGTCCACCCATGCTCTGAACAGCACAAATAAAAAAACCCGGGAAAACCGTTAAGCCTTGCCGGGTCAGAACTTATGTGGAGCTACAGGGATTCGAACCCGCGAAGCACTGCTTCGCAACACTCGACCCTTAACACTCTGCAAAATACTAATAAATAAAAAAACCCGGGAAAGCCGTTAAGCCTTGCCGGGTCAGAACTTATGTGGAGCTACAGGGATTCGAACCCTGGACCTTCGCGCTGCCAGCGCGACGCTCTAGCCAACTGAGCTATAGCCCCATATTCAACAGCTCTAAATATATGACGAATATAAAACAGAAACCAAAAAAGGTTTTTGTTTACGGTCATTGGTTACGTATTTTTAGTTGATTTTTATTATCATCCACTTTTCACTTAAACTCCACAGGAGAATCTTATGCTCAATAAACCAAAACTTATTATTACAGCCTTGCTTTTAGCAGGCTTCACATTTTACGGATGCGGATCAAGTGGTCCGGGTGAAGAACCAGATCCGGTTACCCTCGAATGGCTAATGACTCTATCTGACGATGAGCTCAGGGAGCGCGATACAGATGGCGACGGGCTTAGTGATTATGACGAAATTTATGTTCACGGAACAGACCCGCTCAATCCTGATACTGATGGTGACGGACTAACTGATTATGAAGAAATAAATGTTTATGGAACTGATCCATTAAATCCTGATACAGACGGTGACGGACTATCTGATGGTGATGAAGTCAATGTTTACGGAACAGACCCTCTGAACCCTGATACAGACGGCGACGGACTATCTGATGGTGATGAAGTCAATGTTTACGGAACAGACCCCCTGAACCCTGATACAGACGGCGACGGATTTTCTGACGGGCAAGAAATTGAAATGGGAACAGATCCATTAGATCCAAATGACCCTCCTTTCATTAATGAATTAGTGACAGTCAACTTTGGCTTTGATCGTTCAAATATCACTGACAGAGCTGCACAACAACTCTCTAACAACGTTGACAGGCTCTTGAGCGCAGATCAATTTAGAGTTCGTGTTGATGCATTCACTGATCATGTTGGTGGAGATCAATACAACCAACGATTGAGTTTACGACGTGCAAATGCAGTAGTTGAATTCTACAGAAATAATGGAATTAGTGAAGACCGAATTGAGTCTCGCGGATTAGGAAAAGCACCGGTTCAGTGTTCTGAAGCTGAACAAGATAGAAACACACCGGGTTGCGAAAGAAACCGACGTGCAGAATCTATTCCATTGAATCCATTTCCATTTGAGCCTAATTCATTCAATTAAGAAGCTTAAAAGATAAAGTTATACACAAAAAGGCGAGTCATTTGGCTCGCCTTTTTTATTTTCACCATAATTTATCTTTAACAGTCATCCCGGACTTGATCCGGGATCTACCAGCTTTGTGGAGAGATTTATTCAACTACAATTCACTTTTTTCTAAAGTGTGCCATTGAATTCAAAATTAAAAATAGCGGGGAATGCTTACCCCAATATAATTTCCTCTCCTATCCAGCCTTTTTGCAAAATCGAGCCTTAAGATCCCAAAAATACTATTTAAGCTTATACCTGCTTCCGTATGGATATCTTCTGATACCATAGGTTCAAAGGTTAAATTATCTCTGTTTACTTCACTATACCCTGCACCCCCAAATAATATAATACCCCATCCTCTGTCTGATAATGCTCTAAGTCCAAGTAACTCGAAAGGTATCGACCGGAAGTTATGTTCAGCGCTGAGTACCCAATATCTATCACCTTCGTAAGGAATACCATTTCTTGTTTTAAGAGAACTAAATGGTGTAAATCGACTGATGACACCATCAACTGTACCAAATCGCTGAGATGGCAACTCACCAAAAGCATATCCTGCAGATAAGTGGACATCTAGGGTATTGGCGAATAATCTTCTGCCATAAAATGTCTCCATAGACCAATCAGCTGCAAAGCTTAGATTGACAAAACTAAAGTCACTGCCAAGCAGCTTATCAGAGAACTCGGCATTTATTTCGAACTGCCTCCTGCCTGCAAAACCATAATTTAAGCTCTCTACGTTATACTTGATTCCAGCCTCAATTGAATTTAGAAGACCATCATCAATCGCCGGATTTGGTCGCCGGGTTGCATGCCAACCAAACAAACTGTGATTAAATATTTCAGGATTATTGTATGATTGATGTCGTTCGTTGCTAAAAATGAGATTGAAGTCTGTTTTGGGGAGAAGCCTCTCAATAACCAATCCTCCATACAGCCGCTCGTTTTTAAAATAATCGAAGTAATCTATTCCACCCAAAACTGTGTTTAAGCCATTCATTAACTCCGAATACAATCTGGAGCCATATCGCAGGTCCGTTTTATTTTCATATCCTCCAAGAAGGCGAAGAGTTGTATTTCTATTTGAAATCAACCGCTGATTCACTCTAACCCCATAGTCCCAATCATTTTGTTGGGTGTTATAATCAAAAAATATTTTTGTTCGCAGATTTAGAGCTTCAAAACGCCTGTTGTAACTGAGTCCAAGCCGGTAACCGTCCATCCTATTAAATCCCACCCTGTGGCCCACACCGTTAGGTAAAAATTGTTTCCCTTCAAAAAATCCGTTGCCATCATCATCAGAACTTTCTAATCGATCAGCAAGAAATCCGGATGGTTTAAATGCTTTTTCTAATGTGTTTGTGCTATCAATTTCAGCGTATGCTATCTCTTCTTCTCTTGAAAGTGGAATTCGTCCTGTTTCCACTATACGTTGTTCAGCCATAAAAGTACTATCAGCCCTGACCAGGCTTCTATTTTTTCTGTAAAGTGAATCCGGAAGTTCTATATTAATTTGATAATCCGAGATTCTGGATGTCTGCCGAAACTTTATGGCCGGAAATCGTAATCCAATCATGGAAATTCTTACGGTTCCATTTATTCTCATATCAACAGGAAGCCAAAAGTCACCCCCATAATTACTGAACTGTTGTTTGTAGGCCAAATCAAATTCCTGAACCGGTGGTGGAAATCGTACAACATCATTAGGTTTTAAATCCACTTCCACTAGTGCATAGTTTACACCGTCCACATACGCTACTCCCTCGAAGGTAGGTTGCAATTTTCGTCGCGGGATAACCTCAATTTTATAGATGGGTTTGCCGTCCATCTGCATTGTTTCAAGTAGCTTGAAATTATAGAACGAGAGGGCATTTGGATGGGTAATACCTACAACATCAAAGCCGGAAATTTCAATGTTATCATCATAAAAATTGGGCAGAAAGCGCACCCCGGCAAAATTTTGATCAGCACTTATATTTGAAGTCTGTCTTTTATAGAGTTGGATTTCGCGGTGGCCTCGTTCCCAATCCCAAAATGTTGTTGTTCCGCTTTCAGTAATAGAGACGATGGATGTATCATTTTCAATAACCTGACGGGTATAAGCTTCTGCCTGATATGTTTTTAAATTTGCCCGCCATATTTTTTTTCTCTCAATCACCTTCTCCATAATAGTCAGTCCGGGATCACGATCTGTAACCACAACTTCTTCCATTTCTGTAATGGATCTGTTCATGCTGAATGTTAAAGGTTCAGCTTGGAATTCAGACAAAGTCAGAGACTCCGTTTCGTATCCAATAAATCTCACAATAATCGTGACTGGAAATTCGCTCACCTTTAATTCAAATTCTCCATCGTTATTTGTAATGGTTCCACGATAGGTATCTTCAATTAATACAGTAGCTGCGGGTAGTGTCTCTTGCGTAATAGCATCACTCACCACTCCTTTAATGGTATTTTGGGCAAATAAAGATGATATAGAAAGGAATAAAAGCAGGGGGATAATTAGAATATACTTCATCACTTGAACAGGTTTTTAATTTTAAACTTTTAACCTGTACGCAAAATATAAGCCGGCGTTGCAAATATTGTCAGTTAATAATAAGGCAAATTTGGATTATACCTCATTTTCCAAAACCACTGCCGGTTCTAAGGGGCGGACTATAACTTCATCACTTGGTTCAAAAATAACTCTGTTATCTGTATGTACGATATAACGGTCACCACCATATTCTACATGATAGGTGATGTCGTGCCCTTTAAACTCTCTTGCAGCAATAATTCCCAATTTTGTTTCATCAGTATTTCCATTTGGCTTTTCAATGGTGAGATGTTCGGGACGAATGGAACAGGTTACATGGCCTTTTGCACGGCAGTTTAATTTTATGTAGCCTAAATTAGTTTGAATAAAATCGTTGTCTTCAACATCCACCTCAAACAGATTTGTTTTCCCTAAAAATTGGGCTACAAATTTTGTTCGTGGTTTGTAGTAAACTTCTTCAGGTGTTCCAATCTGCTCAATTCTCCCATTATTCATTACAGCTACTCTATCTGCAAAGGAAAGTGCTTCTTCCTGATCATGTGTCACCAAAACGGCGCTCATTCTTGCTTTTTTTATAATTGATCGAACCTCCTTACGCGTTGTGGTTCGAAGCATTGCATCCAGATTGGAAAAGGGTTCATCCAGTAAAATTAATTCCGGCTCCGGTGCAATTGCCCGTGCCAATGCGACGCGCTGTTGTTGTCCACCTGAGAGCTCCATCGGACTTCTATTTTTATAATCACCCATGCCCGTACGGCACAAAACCTCTTCGGCAAATACTTTTCTTTTATGGCGGGGCAAATCTTTTAAGCCAAATGCAACATTATCGAGGGCAGACATGTGAGGAAAGAGAGCATAATCCTGAAAAACAAAGCCTATTCCTCTTTTTTGAGGGGGAACATGAGTTCGTTCAGATGAAAGAACTTCATTATTTAAAGAAACTTCTCCACTATCCAGGTTTTCAAACCCTGAGATTAGTCTAAGTGTGGTTGTTTTACCGCAACCACTAGGACCTAATAAAGCAAATATCTCATCCCTTCCTACACTAAACGAAGCTTTCTTAACAACAGGATTGCCTTTTTCGAATTCTTTGACAACATTTTTAACTTCAAGTAACATCTTATATTATTTTGGAAGCAAGAGTGAGCAATATGCTTATTTAAAATCAGTCTATATAAGGTAAGAATAAAAACTTTATCTAAAAAACTACAAGCTGAATATGACTGTTTTTTATAAATGAAGCTTTAATCAAATATGTTTTTTATTTTGACTCGACCTAACGCTCAGGACTTATCATTACTAAAAACTACTATTTATGAAAACATTACTCAGCTACATTGGTATTTCATTATTAGGAATTATGCTCTTTCAGGCATGTGGGCAATCAGAGGAAGAGTTTGTTTATGATCAGCAAGCCGTGCAAGATTCCCTGGAATTGGTTTATGCGGCTCAGATGGAGCAAATGCGTCAGGATAGCATAGCTCAGGCCGAAGTAGAAAGAATAGCGGCAGAAGAAGCAAAACCACTCATTGAATACTCCGAAAATGGTCAATATTCAGTTCAAGTTGAAGCCTGGAGATCCAGAGATAAAGCTCAAGCCCAGGCAGAAAAGTGGAAAGAAAGAGGATTCGACCGTGCGTTTGTTGTAGAATATGGTGACAAAAATGCCGGTGATTTATGGTTCAGAATTCGTATTGGACAATTTGATACTATAGATATGGCAAAAACGTTAAAAGAGCTGTTAGAAGACGATTATAACACTCAATCATGGGTTTCAAAAGCTGGAATTTCTGTAAAAGAACGAGCTATCACTAGTGATTAAACTATATTTATTTAGTAAAAACACCTACTTCTAATTACCTAAATTGGCCTAAATTGCAAACTTATGCGAAATTTGTTGGGCATTACCTAACATTTTCGCTACTTTCAATTGCGCTCAAGTAGCGTCTCTCTTGATGAATAGTCAGGGCATCACACCGGATACGTGTGATGCCTTATTTATTTCACCCACCTTTTGAAACTTCTTTTCCCTCATCACGTAATTTTCTTTTCCACTTCCATTCTTAGTTCTATATTGACCGATCGATTGATTACTAAAAACAATGTACTGTAATGAAAAACTTCAGCCTAAATCATAGAACCCGTGGTGGATACAGCGTCATCGATTTACATGGAGAGCTCGACGCACACACGGCATCTCAACTAGAAGATGCTCTAAAGGATCTGATCAACCAGAAAAAATGTAAAATAATCGTTAACTGCGCAGAACTGGATTATATAGCCAGTGCCGGGCTGGGAGTTTTTATGGCCTACATAGAAGATGTAAGAAGTGATGGGGGCGATATTAAACTTACCAATATGAGTGATAAAGTATACAACGTATTTGATTTACTCGGCTTCCCTGCCCTGTATGATATTTTGAAAGATGAATCTGATGCTATTGATAATTTTAACGAGTAATCATTGTCTTTCTTGAATAGCAAAACTACATATCAGATAAATATATCTGCATCTACCAATAAACTTTCAGAAGTTCGGAGTTTTATAACCGGGCACGCTGCGTCTTTTGGATTTGCACCCAATCAAATCGATGATATTAAATTGGCCGTAGACGAAGCGGTTACCAATATTATCAAGCACGCTTATCAAGGTGATAACACAAAGGAAATTAATATAACCCTTGAGTTTCATGATGATCGTTTATGTGTTTTACTAACAGATACCGGTAGAACATTTGATTTTCAAGTTTATGAACTCCCGGACATAAAAAAACAGATTAAGCAAAAAAAACGAGGCGGGATGGGTGTATATTTAATTCACTCCTTGATGGACAAAGTTTCGTACACCAGAAAGGGAGAAAAAAATAGAATGACAATGTGTAAAAACAGGATGTAATAGTGACATCTTCAACCTCTTCTGAAGAAAAAAACTCCAGATTTGAACTAAAAACAGTTCTTGATACCACTCGAATACTGTTAGAATCGAGGAGCAAAGATTTTATTCTGCAAAACCTGCTCTTAATCACGATGGGAAAGCTTCTTGTACCCAAAGCAGGTATTTTCCTATTGGATAATAAATCCGGTTTATACACTCTTGTCAAAGCAAAGGGATCATTTACAATGGAGGAGGGAGATACCGTTGATCTTTCACTTAAAAAAACACACCTGAAAAAGTCTCAGATAGAGTATCAGGATTGTAAAGAAACAGTCCCCAATGTAATCTCTAATATGAATGGGTGCTTGTTCTTTAATCTTCGGACGGTAAACCGCCACATAGGCTACCTGTTTATAAGTAAAAAGGCAATCGATAAACCGTTTTTACAATCGGAACTCGAATTTGTTGAAAGTTTGTCGATTATCTCTTCTGCAGCCATTGCAAATTCAGAATTATTTGATGAGTTAAAAGCTACAAATCAGAATTTAGATCATCGCATTCACGAGTTAAATACTCTTTTTGACCTGTCTAAAGAATTTAATCTGTTAGTAGACAGAGAAAAAATATCCAGGATATTCAAATTCGCTTTGCTCGGGCAACTATTTGTACGTTCGTTTTTTCTTCTCTACAAAAATGATGATTTACTTGAGGTATTGGCATCAAGTAATCTATCTAATCCTATATCAGAAAAGACAGCTGAAGAAATCTTCGAACTGGCCGACAATGTTGTTGAAGTAGATAAAGAGTTAGCTGAATCGTACCCTTTTTTAAAGGAAAATGATATTGCAGCACTAATTGAAATATCCATCGAAAATCAAACGATTGCTGTAGTTGGGGTTGGCAAACGGGTAAATAATAAGCCCTTCATGGAGGCTGATTATAACTTCTTAAAGTCGCTGTCTAACTTGGCGGTAATCTCAATCCAAAAAACCTATTTTTTGGAAGAGCGAATAGAAAAAGAACGTTTGGAAGAAGAACTTTCCATTGCCAAAGCCATCCAGGAAGGACTCCTTCCAAATCCTATTCCCGAAGTTGAAGGGCTTGATTTAACGGGAATTACTATTTCTTCAAGTCAGGTAGGTGGCGATTATTTTGATATTGCTCAAACCCCTGATTCTAACTTTGTTTTTGCTATTGCTGATGTTACCGGTAAAGGGTTTCCTGCAGCACTTTTAATGGCGAATCTTCAGTCTATGCTGCATGTATTAATACCTGTTGAGATCACGCTGGCTAAAGCAACAGAACGGATTAACAATTTAATCTTTAAAAATACACCCAGTGATAAATTCATCACGTTCTTCTGGGGCAAGTTTTTAAGGGATCAACAAGTATTCAGATATGTTAATGCAGGGCATAATCCTCCATTATATTTACCCCATGATTCTTCCCGGTTTCAAGAACTTGATAAAGGAGGGTTGCTTCTTGGTGCACTCCAATCTATGTCTCCTTATAATGAAACAGATGTCTCTCTTTATAAAGGTGATATAATTGTTTGTTATACGGATGGTGTAAACGAGGCTCAAACCGCAGATGGAGAAGAGGAATTTGGTGAGGAAAGACTAAAAGAGTGTATTCTTAAGTATCGAGACCGATCCGCACGGTACATACAGGATCAAATAATCAGAGAAGTGGATTTGTTTACCGATGGCCAGCAATTTGATGACCTAACCTTGTTAATTTTTAAAGTTAATTAACCTCAGTTCCAGATAAGGAAATGAGGCTAAAAAGTCCCCCTTTGAAGGGGAAAGAGGCTCGTAAGAGCCGAGGGGGATGATACTCTGTGCTAAGATTTAGCTCAAATATTCTTCTTTAAGCTTTGAATTAACGACTTTTCATCCCCCATTGCCCCCTTCAAAGGGGAATACTCCTTAACAAACTCTTATCTCGAACTCACGTTAATTAACAAATCTGCTCTCCATTGTTCCGGAAATGCTTCTGTTTTGATGACGTTCTGATAAGGCTATAATCGCTTCGTAAGTACGATATCTGTTTTTTATTTCATTTACATACTGCACTGTTTCAATTCCTCTTGCAAAACCATGTCTTGCATTTTGGTTGTACCGTCGCTGCATAAGCTTCAGCAGTGCTTCAGAAACATGTTCCCAGTTA
>JBGTFX010000101.1:0-3441 GCA_041747055.1 Balneolaceae bacterium | reverse complement strand
CTGAAAAATTACTATGTAATTGTTTACCGTTTATGGAAATTATTCTCGCAACTGCCAGCCCCCGGCGTCATCAACTATTTCACCAGATGGGCATACATTTTAAAATCCGGCCATCCAACATTATTGAAAAGGAAAATTTATCTTTAGAACCCGGTGAAATTGCAGAGGATTTAGCACGCCAAAAAGGAGAACATATTGTTCAAAACAGTAAAGATGCAATCGTAATTTCTGCTGATACCATTGTGGTATTCAATAAAAAGGTATTGGGAAAACCCAAATCCGAAGCCGATGCTGTGCAAATGCTAACTGATTTAAGCGGAAATACACATTCCGTTTATAGTGGCGTTTTTATCGCAGAAGTTGACGAAAATAAAATAATTATTAACTCACTCTCTTTTTCCGAGAGAACAAAAGTAACTTTCAGCACGTTAAATGATTCAGAAATTAAGCGTTATGTTGAATCGGGATCTCCCATGGACAAGGCAGGTGCATATGGAATTCAGGACGATCTCGGTGCTATTTTTGTTGAAAGCATTGAAGGTGATTTTTATAATGTTGTTGGTTTTCCCATCAATGCATTTTACCAGCGTTTAAAAAAAGAAAAACCGGGTATTTTTAATCACCTGTTTAAATGAAGTTTATACTTAACTATCTCTGCTTATCATTTTTGGTTTTCATCTTTCTTCCGGGCATCAGTTCGGCTCAGAATTCTGAATTCCAGCTTGCCAACCAATTTCTTCAGGAGCAAAAGTTCGAAGAAGCACTGCCCATTTTTCGCGAACTCAATAAGGAAAATCCATCAGCATATATCTTTTTTGAGCGGCTCACCGAAACTCTGATAAATTTAAAGGAGTATGACGAGGCTATTGAGATTGCACAATATCAAATCGAAAATAATCACTCCGTAACCCGAACAGCAATTATTTTAGCTGAACTTTATCATTTGAGTGGAGACAGAAACAAGGCTGCTGAAACCTGGAATGAAGTTTTGGAGATGAATGACGCCGGAATCCAAACCTACTACCAGGTTGCCGGATCTATGAGCTCCCGGCGGGAATACAATCAAGCCATAGAACTTTACGAACAGGCGCGCAAAAGGTTCTCAAATCCTGACCTTTTTACCAATGAACTTGCCAACACCTACATGCAGGCCGGCCAATTTAAAAAAGCCGTCAATGAATATTTCCAGGTAGTTCTAAACTCTCCCGGCCAAATGGGTTATGTTCAGCAGCGGTTTTTACGAATGAGGGATGATCTTCTCTACGAAACGGCAGCTCTCGAACTGGAAGATTTCCTATTAGATCTTAACCGCGATCACACTGCCTATTCACAACTTTACCAGCTGCTTAGCTGGTTGCTGATGGAAACGGAGGAATACCGAAGGGCATTTATTTTTGCACGTCAATATGAGTCTCAAACAGAACAAACAAACTACTCCTTATATTCTTTAGGAAACCGATTTGCATCTGCCCATCAATATCAGTTAGCTATTGATGCTTACTCTTTTTATACCGAATCGAATTCAAGTCTGCGTTTTAGGGCGATGGACGAAATGGCCTCTACCTATATTCGCTGGGGCAGACACGCTCAGCAGTACAGTTTAGAATCGGGTGATCGAATAGCTGAATTGTACGGAAAAGCATATGAAATTAATGAAGCCATTATTGAACAGGCGCCTTTTTATAATCGTATCGATCATGTACTCTCCTCTCAGATAGATCTTTCACTGGATATATTTAAAGATAAAGAACTTGCCCAACAGTGGTATAAAATTCTGACGGGTTTGATTGAAAGCGTAGTGGATGAGCCGGCCTACAAACTTTATGCTGAAGGCAGAATTGCGCTGTTTAATCGGGACTTTACAACTGCCCGACAAGCGCTCACCCGAGCCGATCGGGCAACAAGCAGATCAAACCTTTCGGAACAAGCGCGTTACTATTTAAGCCTGTCAGATTTTTATGGCGGCGATTATGAGTTTTCAGAAATACAGCTTCGGTCTCTTGAAAGAAGAAGCACATCTTACTTTGCAAATAATGCCATTCAGCTCCGAATGTGGATTAAAAACGGCACTCGTTCTGATACTACAGGCTCTTTACTTAAACAAGTTGGCGAAGGATTACACTATATTCACACAGGTAAATACAAAGAAGCTATAGATGTTCTTACGCCCATTCTCAGTAATCCCGCACACCCATTTTCTGATGATGTTACCATTGAATTGGCAAAAACTATCCCCGACCGATTACAACCACTGATCTATCAACTTTTAGATCAACAGGTGAGTTCGCAACCTAACTCGCCGTTGAGAGAACGAATATTGTGGGAAAAAGCACGATCGGCAGAAAATCTCGCTCAACTTTATAGATCTTCTCCCGAGTTATTTAACTCTGAAGAAGTACGTACAACTGAAAATGCTTTTTTTGAGGGAAATGGTTCATTTAATCTATCAAAAGAACGTATTGATGAAATGTATGAACAAATTCTGCTCGAATTTCCGGGCGGATTTTATGCACAGCATGCAAGGGAAAAACTTCAATTAACAGGAACAGAGCCTACGTAATGATTCACAAATTAATAACTGCTTTTGTATTATTTATCCTTCTGTCGGTATCCGCTCACTCCCAGCAAAGAGTACTTATCCCTATGGATGGATCCCAAACAGATCATCTAAAAGCTTATGGTGTAATCTTTAACCATCTGGCCGAAGGCGAAACAGGTCAATGGCTGCTAAATTACCGGGGTGGCAGTTTCATCACTACAGCAACATCAGACATTGTTCGTAAAAGCCGTATCAGGAATGTACGGATTGATGTAATTTCCGAATCGGAAGCCGCTCAAATCATCAGAGAAGTAGAGCAACCGAATGTGAATATGTCGGCCGTTAATTTACAAACGGTTCCCCGAATTGCTGTATACACTCCCCCACAGGCTTTGCCTTGGGATGATGCTGTAACTTTGGCACTGGATTATGCCGAAGTACCGTATGAAACTATTTATGATGAAGAGGTACTTAATGGAAATTTAGATCAGTACGATTGGCTTCACCTCCATCACGAAGATTTTACCGGGCAGTATGGTAAGTTTTACGGAATGTACAGAAATACCCCATGGTACATTTCTGAAGTAAACTATTTAGAAAGCATTGCTGAGAGATTTGGTTATCAAAAAGTAAGTGATTTAAAGCTTGATGTAGTTCTTGAAATAAAAGAGTATATCGGTAGCGGCGGATTTTTATTTGCTATGTGTTCAGGTACCAACACTTTTGATTTAGCCCTCGCCGCAAAAGAATTAGATATTGTACCCACCGAAATTGACGGAGATCCTGTAGACACGAATGTAAATAACAGGCTCGATTATACTAATACACTCGCGTTCGAAAACTTTTCTGTGATAACCGACCCTTACATCTATCAGCACGATAATATTGATGTCGAAGTTGAT
>JBGTFX010000100.1:0-20729 GCA_041747055.1 Balneolaceae bacterium | reverse complement strand
AAACCTTATATGTTGAATTTAAAGTTAGAAAAGCTTACCTGACGAAGTGAGGAGGTACGAACCCTGGCACATAGATGCCGTCTCCAAGTTTCTCCTCTTCGTTAGGTAGAGTTTGTGGTACAACCTGGTGCATAGACACCGTATATCAATAAGGATAAACGAAGCCTGACTTTTATTCAACACAACACGAGGATATATGATAAACAATGGATATGTAGGAATTGACGTCAGCAAAGGCTACAGTGATTTTGTGATACTCAATCAGGAATTACAGGTGTTAACCAAACCGGTACAGTTCGATGACACCCGCAAGGGGCACCAGCGACTGATCCGGTGGCTTGGCCGCTGTATGGATGCTCATAATCTAGACCGGCTCTATTGCGGAGTGGAGAGCACAGGTGGATTTGAAGATAATTGGTATGCGTCACTGATGGAAGCCGGCAAGGAACTTCCCCTTCACGTGGCCAGGCTGAATCCGTTGGCGGTAAAAAATGCTGCCAAAGCGAGCTTGTCAATGCAGACGACCGATGCCCTGAGTGCGGTTCATATTGCACGCTACCTGATTCGTTACGCAGATGAGATTACCTGGGATACAGCTCTGACAAAATATCGCTCTTTTCGCAGTTTTGACGGGCATATCCGCCTGCTGGTTCGCCAGCGCACCCAGCTGATCACCCAATTCCGGCAGCTGCTGTATAGCTGTTTTCCGGAGCTTCAGCGGTTTTGCAAGCATGGGATACCCAATTGGGTACTGGAGCTGCTGAAAGCCTACCCCAGCCCGCAAAAGCTTTCTCGGGCACGGGCGCAAACAGTGGCAAAGATCAACTTTATAACTCTGGAAAAGGCGGCTCGATTGATTGACAATGCCAAGCAGACGGTAGCGGCCCGCGGGCATGGATCCGATGAATTTTTAATCGCCTCTATGGCTCGTCAGATCCAGGAAAGCCAAAAACAGGTTGACGAGCTAAAAGAAAAATTGGTTGCAGAATGTCAGGGAGAACATACCGCGCTCCTGGAAACGATCAGTGGAATAGGAAGCTATAGCGCCGCCAGTTTAATGATCCAGATTGAAGATATTCGCCGTTTTGCATGCCCCGGGAAATTAAGTGGTTATTTTGGTGTGTATCCTTCCCTGAAAGAAAGTGGGGATAAACAATCCGTGGTTCGAATGAGCAAAAAGGGGCGCGCTTCCATGCGGGCAACCTTGTATATGTGTGCAAATAATGCTGTACTAAAAGATCCGCATTTAAAAGCGATTTATCACCGCCATCGCAGCAAAGGGAAATCACATAAACAATCTCTGGGTGTAGTGATGCACAAGCTGCTCCGCATCATCTGGGGAGTTCTCTCCAGCGCAGCCGGATATGATCAGGCGGTGGATCAGGCCAATCAACTAAAAAAGGTCTCTGCTCCACGCAAAGAGGCCCAACTGCAGGAAATGGCGTCAAAGCGGCGCGAACAACCTTTTGACGAAGCGGCTCCAATTAGCAGAATAGCTACGAAAAAAAGAAAGGCGTACCAACTGTCCCAAGTCAGCAGTGCTGAACAAGTGCGGGATCTTGAGGCACGCCCTAAAAAAAATAAAAAATTATCAAATAATACACTTGAATTTTAACGGTACAACTTGGAGGGTTGTTGTTTTTCCTTTACTAAAGTATTCAATCAGCGTCCGAACACAAGTTCCCATCGCTCCTAAATGAACAGGAATATGCGGTGCATTTACGACCAAATATCCATCAGCATCGAGCAGGGCGCAGGAAAAATCAAGCCGCTCTTTTACATTAACAGACATAGACGTCTTCCGAAGCATTTCGCCCATTTGATCCGCTACAGAACGGAATCGGTTGGTGTACAGCTGAAGGTTTACTGCTTCGGGACGGCTTGATAAATTCGAGTCGAGACCTGTCAGATTTTTTTTGGCATAATCTTTCATCATCCAGGTTCCATCTCTCAACAATTCGCCCTTCCAGTCTTTTTCAATAACGGTGGTACTGTGCGGGTCGAGAATCAGTGCGGGGCCTGTGAGTTTTCTCCCGGGCTGAAGATTTTCCCGGTGGTAGATTTTTTGGAATGGAGATGAATACTCACCCGTTGCCTTAGTCGATTCTAAAGCTTTCCCGTCATCCCCCTGAAGAGCATTGCTCTTCTTTCCCCCTTCAAAGGGGGACTTATTGTCGTTACTAATAAATTTTTCTGAAACTTTTACTCGTATGGTTTCTACTTCGATTTCCCGGTTTTCAATCCAGTGGCCGTAGTGTTTTGTATAGGCTGTTTTAAAATCTTCTTTAATATTTTCAGGCTTGGTGTAGTCAATTTCCAACGTACTGTCTTGCCCTTTTAGCCGCAGGAACAATTGTTGACGGGAGACTTCTATTTTATCCTCAGGAACTCCCTGTTTTTCGAGTTCGGATTTGGCTTCAATGATGAGCTTATCAAACCATGTGGAGAAATTCGATTTTACTTCTTCAACCGGCTTTAATATCTGACGAGTTGCAATTTGTTCGAGTTTTGCCTGACGGAGTCCATAGGCGCTGAGGAGTCCGGCATCGGATGGGATGAGCACACTTCCCATATTTAATTTTCGGGCAATTGCCAGTGCGTGCTGGGCTCCGGCACCGCCAAATGCAACCAGTGAGTAATCGGCAGGATCAAATCCTTTTTGTATGGAAATTTTTCGAATTGCCTGCGCCATCCTTTCGTTGGCAATATCCAAAAATCCATTGAGGATTTGTGCGCGTGTCATCTTGTTACTGGGAAGCTTCTCTGTTATTCGATTTTGTATTTCAAGCAGTTTTTTTTCTGCTGCTTTAAGTACAATCGAGATATGAAAATTTTCAGGGCTTAAGCGACCTGATAACAAATTCACATCTGTAATGGTCAGCGGGCCACCTCGTCCGTAGCAGGCCGGACCCGGATCAGCCCCTGCACTTTCCGGCCCTACGGTTAAACTTTGACCATCAAATCCACAAATAGATCCACCGCCTGCAGCCACAGTTTCGATATCTACCGCCGGCGCTGATAATGTAGCATCACCCACTGAATGCTCATATACGTAATCGATGTCTCCATCAAACCGTGATACGTCGGAGCTTGTACCACCCATGTCAAAAGAGATGATTTTTAATTCCTTTTCGAGGAGACCTCCAAGGTTTTTTTCGTTTGAATGATCAGCATCAGAAACATTTTCTTCTTGTTTTTGAGGCAAACCTTGGAGGTCTTTTGTCACCCGTTTCGCTATAGCCACGGCCCCAATTACTCCGCCTGCCGGGCCACTTAAAAGCCCATCTTTGGGTTGATAATGATTAGCTTCAACCAAATTACCACCGCTGCTCATAACCCGAAGTGAGTGGCCCTGAATTACTTCAGAAATTCTATTTAAATATTGCTCCATGATGGGAGTCAGGTACGCATTTACATCCGTGGTTACAGCCCTGGGCACAATCTTGATTTTTGGGCTCAATGCCGAAGATTTTGAAATATACTGAACATCTGATTCATGTAAAATTTCCTCTATCCGGTTTTCATGATCAGGATTTTTATAACTGTTCATCAGGCAGATCGCAACCGCTTCAACATCATCCAAAAAAGGTTTTATTCGCTGTTTTAGTAACTCAGTATCAATCGGTTTGATGACTTCACCATCGGAATTGATTCGCTCAGGCACTTCCACAATATGCCGGTAGAATGGATCTGTTTTATGAATGTTCAGTGCAAACAGATCAGGCCGTTGCTGATTTTTGATGTGCAGCAGATCACGAAATCCTTCTGTTATCAAGAAAAGAGTTTTTGCTCCGCTTCTTTCAAGTAAAGCGTTGGTTCCCTTGGTGGTAGAAAGACGCATTTGAAGCGGAGGAAATGGTCGGCCAATGGGAGTTTGGGTAATGATTCTTGTCGCCAAAATGGGAGCTTCTTCTGGGCTCCGAAGTTCGCAAGAACTCTCTTTGGAAGAGAGATGGATATCCTTATTCAGGGTAAGTGTATACGTTTCAGAATTAAATCCGATAACCCGGTAGGATAAGTCAGGATTATCCAACAAAAGGAAAGTGAATCCGGTAAAGAAGTCATCAGGAAGTTGTTCTTCAAGTTTAACTTTTACCTTATTAGAGCCGTCGGTATCAGAAACCGTCCCCCGAAGAGCACTGCTGCTAAGCACTTTGCAACTGTATTCATTTCCTTTAGGATCTACCGCGATACAATCCGTAAAAGTACCGCCGGTATCTATGTAAAAATTCCACTGAGCCTGAGAATTGCTTTTCGAGGATTGGTGCATTAGGTAGAAGGTAGATTGTTTTTACTTTGACAAAAGATGACAGATATTCATATTAAAGGAAAGGAATGTTTAGAACATCATAAATGCCATTTCAAAATTAATGAGACTGCCGAACTAATAAAGCTATTTTCTAATTGTTAAAACTTTAAAAGCAAGAGAATCTAAGCAACAGTCTTAATTCCAAATAGTATCTAAAATGTCAATTCACTATCATTTGTCCTCACAATAAATTTTCTAGTTCATGAATGAGAATCTGACGCTTACACTTCCATTTTCTGATCCGGTGATGATTTTTGCACTGGTGATGCTGATCATACTCCTGGCGCCGCTTATTTTCAAAAAACTGCGTGTTCCTGGTATTGTTGGAGTGATCTTGTCAGGTACACTGGTAGGGCCAAGTATACTGGGGCTTCTGGAAAGGGATAGTACCATTGAGCTATTGGGTACGGTTGGTTTACTCTATTTAATGTTTATGGCCGGTTTATCTATCGATTTAAACCGATTTGAAAAACTTCGAAACAGGAGTATTGGATTTGGAACACTCTCTTACGTGTTGCCGGCAGGAGGGGCCTACTTTTTAGGTATATATTTTCTGGAATATTCTACTCTGACATCACTTCTATTAGGAGCCATTGTCGGTTCTCATACATTATTGGCCTATCCGATTGTTGAAAGGCTTGGCATTACTAAAAACACTGCGGTTACCATGTCGATGGGAGGAACTCTGGTGACGGATACCCTTTCGCTGGGAATTTTAGCGGTTATCGCAGGAACTGCGGGTGATGCACAGGGGCCGGGATATTGGTTTGCCTTTGCCACATCCGTAACCATATTTATTGTTGCTGCCGTATTGATTCTACCAAGGCTTGGCCGCTGGTTTTTCAGAAATGTAAAGTATACAAACAACACAGATTTTGTATTTATGGTGGCGGTATTGTTTACTACTGCATTTTTGGCCGAACTTGCCGGGTTGGCTTCCATTATCGGTGCTTTTATTGCGGGGTTACTGTTGAACAGATTGGTTCCGGCAAGTGGCACATTGATGAGCAGAATTCAATTTGTGGGTAACGCACTTTTTATTCCATTTTTCCTGATTTCGGTTGGCATGCTGGTTGATATTGAGGTATTAACAAGCTACGATGTGTGGGAGAAAGCATTGGCGTTTACTTTTCTTGTGGTGGCAGGTAAAGGAATTGCCGCATTTGCTATCAAATATATTTTTAAATATTCAATGGAAGAGGGATTTGTAATCTATGGTTTAACCACTCCTCAATCAGCTGCAACTCTGGCAGTTACGCTATTGGGCTACGAACTTGGTTTTTTTGATCAAACAGCCGTTAATGCCGTTGTTATTTTAATCTTGCTATCCTGTTTGATTGGCCCGTGGCTTGTGGAGAAATATGGACGAATGGTGGCTTCACAGGAGGAGGATAAACCCTATAATGCGGCAGATGCTCCACAGAGAATATTAGTTCCATTGGCAAATCCGGAAACGTCTGATGCACTAATGGACATTGCATTTATGGTTCGTGATCAAAAATCCGACCAACCGATTTATCCGCTCACGGTCGCACGAGATGGTGCAAATGTTGACGGCAATGTAGCGAGAGGAGAAAAAATGTTGAGCCATTCTGTAATTCACGCAGCCTCGGCAGAAGTTCCGGTAAATCCTGTTACCCGAATTGATCTTAATATTGCGCGTGGTATTTCTCGTGCTGTGGAAGAGCAACGGATTACCAATATTGTTGTTGGCTGGAATGGTGAAATTTCCACAAGGCGTAAAATTTTTGGGAGTGTGCTGGATCAACTGCTCGAAGAAGTGGATGAAATGGTAATGGTTTGTAAAATTGAAAAACCGGTAAACACATTTGAACGCTTAATTATAGCTGTTCCTCCATTTGCCTCTTTGGAAATAGGATTTCCGGGTACAATTCGATCGATGAAGTTAATGGCTGAGCAGATGGGAGTGGATATGATTGTCGTTTCCACAGATGAACGTGACCCTTATGTTCGAAAAGGTATAAGCAAGGTAAAACCGGATATTGACATAGTATTTTCTACAATCAACTTATGGTCAGATCTACCTAAATGGCTTGATGAAAACGTACAGGAAAATGATCTTTTTGTACTTGTAAGTTCAAGAGAAGGTACTTTATCATGGCGACCCGGACTCGATCGACTGCCAAGAGTCATCTCTCAACGATATCCGGAATTAAGTTTTATTACAAGTTACTCTTCTGAAGTTGAGGAAGAAGCCGGTCAGGGAATTTCTTACAATCAGAATTTTGATATCATTAAACAGAGCAGAATTCAATTGAATCTGGAAAGTACAGATATAAAATCTGCGCTTGGTGAAATTGTAAAGGGGGATAAATCATTTGCAAATATATCATCTGAAAGAATTACTAGACGATTATTGAAAAACAGCTCAGATTACTCCCCTGAGATTATGCCCGGAGTATTATTTTATGAATCCCATACCTCAAAAGTAGACAGTCAGGTTTTTTTTGTTGGGACATCTAAACGGGGAATAAATGTACCCCAAACGGCAAATCAGGTATATATTATATTGGTCCTTTTAAGTCCAAAAGACATGAAAGTGCAAGATCACTTAAGAATGCTCAATAGTATCACAAAGCTAATACGTCCCAATAAAGATGTGGAAAAAGTGAAAAATGCAACTGATCCTAAAGATGTGATTAGTGCTTTAATGTCCAGATAAAAAAGAATACACTCATCCTTTTTCCAAAAAATGGTGAATCGTGAGCTTGGTCTATAATGTTTGGCGAAGGAATATTAAGACACTATCTTCATAACTTGATTTTATATGCAAATCTATTGATGCAGAAACAGTCATTAGTAGAGAATAACCAATTATTTTAAAATGGAAGTTTTTTCAGCAGCACCCCACCACGATATTTTTCTCTTAGTTTTTCAGATAGCAATTCTCCTTTTTGCTGCACGTGCTCTAGGTGAGATCGCCACTCGTTTAGGTCAGCCTGCGGTTGTTGGTGAAATACTTGCCGGTATTTTACTTGGTCCAACTCTGCTTGCAGGGGCCATTCCTGCTTTTGGTGAACTCATCATACCGCAAACAGAAACTCAAGGGTATTTATTAGAAGTTATCAGTCTTCTTGGAGCAATGTTTCTTCTTTTGATTACAGGGCTGGAGACAGATATAAAACTTATAAAGCTACACGCAAAAACTGCGATTAGTGTCTCCTTTGGGGGGATTATTGTTACTTTTGCTACCGGGTTTTTCCTGGGAATGTATCTGCCTGAATTTCTATTGGCAGATGCTGATGAACGTCTTGTATTCTCACTTTTTGTTGCTACTGCTTTATCCATATCTGCAATACCTGTAATTGCAAAGGTACTAATGGACATGAATCTGATGAGGCGGGATATTGGCCAGACCATACTCGCTGCAGGTATGAGCGATGATACAATCGGCTGGATTTTGCTGTCTGTTGTAGCAGGTATTGCTGCCGGTGATGCTGTAACAACCGGATCTGTGTTAACCACTGTTGGAAGTGTACTGGCATTTTTGGTTTTCAGTTTTACCATTGGCCGTTGGATGGTTAGAAAACTATTAACCTATGTTCAGGATGAAGTAGTCAGCACAGATCGGATTTTAACTTTGGTAATCGTTCTCACGTTCCTTTGGGGAGCCATCACACAGCTGCTAAATCTGGAGTCTATTCTTGGTGCTTTTATTATGGGAATCTTGTTTGGTATGATGCCAAGGCTGCCTGAAGAAGTGATCAACAAGTTGGAAAGCATTGCTTTGGGAATTTTTGCCCCAATCTTTTTTGCGGTTGCTGGGTTGAAGGTAAATATTCTAAATTTGCTGGATCCAACACTGCTCTTCATCACAATTATTGTAATTGCCATTGCCACAATTGGGAAAGTAGTAGGTACCTATTCGGGAGCACGGTTTGTTGGAGGAAAAGGTCACTGGACAGCCCTAAGTTTTGGGGCGGGATTAAATGCACGGGGTGCGATGGAAATCATTATTGCCACCATTGGCCTTAGACTTGGAATTCTTTCGCAGGATATGTTTTCTATTATCGTGGTAATGGCTATTGCTACATCTCTGATGGCACCCTTTGCACTAAGATGGGTGCTGAAGCGTGTAACTATTGGTGAAGATGAAGAGCGAAGACTGAAAAAAGAGGAGCTGGAATCAAAAAGTCTGGTTGCAGATATACATAGAGTTCTTCTACCGGTTCGTGCTAAAGACGCTGAAACAGTTATTAACAAAGAAATTCAATCTATTGAAGCACAAGTATTGGAATTATTAGGTCAGGACTCGGAACTGTCACTCACTCTATTTACTGTAGCTAGAGATAATGACAATAAAAGAGAGTGCGAAGAAAATTTAAGAGAATTATCCACCTTTTTTAATCTTCATGAAGTAGTAACCAAGGTTGTGGTTAGCAATAAGCCGGGTGATGTTATAATGGATGAGGCTAAGAAAGATTACGATCTTCTGGTATTGGGAGCAACCGAAAGGAACACAAACAGTGATCACTTATTTAGCCCTGTTGTTGATTTTATGACCAGGGTTTCGCCATGTCCTACATTAATTATTCAGGCAGGAACCGTTTCAAGCAATTGGTCTCCGCAACGAATAATGGTTCCTACAAATGGGAGCCTTGCTTCAAGAAATGCCGCAGAACTTGCGTTTTTTATTGCCAGATCGGATAATAATAAAGAAGTTCTGGCACTGAATGTAATGATGAATGAAATTCGTCCGGTTCACACCATGAAAAATAGCTATTTACAAAGTAAAAGTGTGTTTGCTAACGAAGCAGTGAGCGAACTTAAAGTGCTTGGAGAAGCATATGGGGTGAATACCGAGGCAATGATTGTGAAAGGAGAAAGCCCCGAAGAAAAAATTACTGAAATAGCTGATTCAAATAAAATTGATTTAATTATTGTGGGTACGAATGTCCGGCCTGGATCTAACCGATTATATCTTGGACCTCGGGTTGAGAATATCCTTCAAACAGCACCATGTCCGGTAATAGTGATGAATACTTAGTGAATAAGATGAAGTTGTATTAAAAACATAAATATGCTAATATGTTTTTATGAGAACTACAATAGACATACCGGATTCATTGATGAAAAAGGCCAAGAAAAAAGCCATCGAGGAAGGTATTTCACTTAAACAGTATTTCACCGAAATGCTTGAAAAAGATCTGCAGGAGTCATCAACTACAAAAAGTACGCCTTGGAAAGAGCTTCAGGGTATGGGTTCCGCAGAAAACCTTAACCCGGATGATTCGGGCTTCGAAGGATATTCAGGCCCGGACTGGAATCATTCTGTGCAGGTAAACGAACCTGAGAATTAGTGGTACTCTTAGATACGCATATCTGGTTATGGTGGCTGCTGGGTGATGGAGCGTTATCAGATAAGGAGGGTGATGCACTCGATAAACTTGCAGCCTCTAATAAATTGGCGATTTCCTGGGTTTCAATTTGGGAAACAGAAATGCTGGAGAGGAAGGTGAGGATTCAGCTTTTGCCTGATTTTCAATCCTGGATTAGAGCAGCAACCAACCCGGAGATCATAATATTGCTTTCTGCGGATACAGAAGTAGTACTTGCTCAGCGTCAACTCCCGGAATCATTTCATGGCGATCCGGCAGATCGTTTAATAGCGGCTACATCACTTTTATCAGGATACGAACTTGCAACTCACGACCAACGAATTGTGGAATCGAGAGTTTGCGAGATATGGAAATCTTGATTAAGTCTGGCCTTATAAGGCCAGGCAGGTTTTCGAAATCTGACAGGTCTCAGTTAATTTGAAAGCTTCGCTAAAATCTCATCAAAGCTCAGCGACTCTTCATCACTCTCTTTCATGTTTCTAAGTGTAAATTTCCCTTCTTCGAGCTCGTTTCCACCCACGATGATTGTATAGTGGGCATTTTCGCGGTTGGCATCTTTCATTTGAGCTTTCATCGAACGGCCTTTGTAATCCATTGTGGCAGATATTCCTTTTGCACGAAGTTTTGGTAAGTGAGTCACGCCCCATTTTCGAGCTTCATCGCCTAATGTCACAATATAAACATCCACTTTTTTTTCTCACTTCCCAACGGGATTCCCAACTCTTCACAGGCGATAAGCAAGCGCTCCATTCCGGCGGCAAATCCAACCGCAGGCGTGGGTAATCCACCGATCTCTTCAACCAATAAATCATAGCGTCCGCCACCGGCCAGTGCATCCTGAGATCCAAGATCCGGACTGATTAGCTCAAATGCCGTTTGTGTATAGTAATCCATTCCGCGAACCAGGTATGGATCTTCCTCAAAAGGAATTTCCAAATCAGTCAGGTATCCTTTTACTTTGTTGTAGTGGTTGATGGATTCTTCACTCAAATAATCCGTGATAATCGGTGCATTTTTTATAAACGGCTGGTCTTCCTCTTCTTTGGAATCCAAAATCCGAAGCGGGTTGTTTTCGTACCGTTTTTGTGATATTTCGCTAAGTTTTTCAATGTTCGGTTTCAGATAATCTTTTAGTGCGTCTTTATATTTATTTCGGCTTTCAGGATCACCTATGGAGTTTAATTTCAGTGTGGTATTCTTGATCCCAATCTTGTTATATATATGCACCATAAATGCTATGACTTCTAAATCTGCAACGGGATCATCACTCCCTAGAACTTCCACACCAAACTGGTGGAATTGTCGCTGACGTCCTTTCTGAGGACGTTCGGCACGGAACATTGGGCCTATATAGTATAATTTTTGTGATCCACCTCGCTGCTCCATATGATGCTCTACATACGCTCTTACGACAGGTGCAGTCAATTCAGGGCGAAGAACATAATTGTCTTCACCACGGCTAAATGAAAAAATTTCTTTGGAAACGATATCCGTTAACTGACCCAAGCCCCGAACAATAAGTTCTGTTTGCTCCATGATTGGAGTACGGATCTCTTCAAGGTTAAATTTTTCTGCTTCTTCACGAATCAGGTTCTCGAGATATTGCCATTTGCGCGCTTCATCAGGAAGGATGTCCACCATTCCCAAATGCGTAGAATATTTTGCTTGAGCCATATAAGGATTTATTCGACTTTATTTTAATATAAGATACCGTTCGTTTGATTAAATATCAGCAGGGGATGAAATCGGTTTTATGCTAATCATGAATTATCTTTCGCGAAGTAAATCAACAGAACATCCGGTAAGTTCTTTTATTTTCAATTTCCACCATCACCAAAAATTTTCAAGAATGGTAAGATCAATTTTTCAAACACTGCTTTTTTCACTGCTTTTTTTACAGATATCTGTTGCACAGCATTCACTTGTTTACGAGTCGGGTGGAATACTGACGCCAGTACAAGCGGCATTTGATGTCCATTATTATGACCTGGATTTAAAAGTAAATCCTATTGAAAAGACAGTGGGCGGAACCGTTGGGATATATTTTGATGTGGTAAATCCAACCAATGTAATTGAGCTTGCACTGGATCCTCGGCTGAAAATAGAATCCATTTCTCAAATTGGAAAAGATGATGAATATCTGAAATTCAATCAAAAAGATTTCAGAAAACAAGTGATGGTTTACTTTCCGGTAACACTTCAACCCGGAGAAAATTCAGCCGTTAGAATTACATATGGAGGTCAGCCTCGTGAGGCCGGAAATCCACCGTGGGATGGCGGACTGGTTTGGGATCAAACTCCATCAGGCGAACCGTGGGTGGGGGTGGCTACACAAACAATTGGTGCTTGGACGTGGTGGCCAAATAAAGATCATCCTTCCGATAAAGCAGATTCGGTATCTATAAATCTTACTATGCCTGATGATCTGATTGTTGCATCCAATGGGCGATCAAGGGGAACCACAGATTTGGAAGATGGCTGGAAAACGTGGCATTGGTTTGTTTCGACACCCATCAACAATTATAACGTTACCATAAATGCAGCGCCTTACGAAGTGATCAGCGAAACATATACAAGTGTTGCAGGAGATGAGATGGAAATCATTTTCTGGGTACTTCCTGAATTTTTGGAAGAGGGAGAAAAACTCTTTCCACAATTTGCCGAACAGTTAGAATTTCTCGAGAACATTCTTGGTCCTTACCCATTTCGGGCAGATAAATATGGAGTCGCACATGCACCGTACCTGGGAATGGAACATCAGACTTTAATTGCCTATGGAGCCAATTTCGAAGATGGAAATTTGTTTGGTTTAGATATTGGTTTTGATGATCTGCATCAACACGAACTGGCGCACGAATGGTGGGGGAATCATATCACGGCGTGGGATTGGCGTGATTTTTGGATTCATGAGGGATTTGGCACCTATATGCAGGCGCTATATGCAGAAGAACTTCGAGGGAAAGACGTGTACAATGAAATGATTGAGTTATTCAAGAACAGAATTTCCAACCAAAGCGCAACAGCACCAAGAGATTCCCACTCTTCGCTGGAAATAACCGGTGGTGGACGCGGAGGGGATGTGTATTACAAAGGAGCCGCATTTCTGCATACCCTGCGATTTTATATTGGTGATGAGGCATTTTTTGAATCCCTGCGACGATTCTCCTATCCCGACCCTGAAATGGAATCTGTTACCGATGGTTCGCATAACCGATTCGCAACAACGGATGATTATCTGCACATTACTGAATCCATCACAAACCAGGATTTGAGCTGGTTATTTGAAGTGTATCTTCGTCAGGCAGAGCTGCCACGGCTTGATGTATTACGCAGGGGAGATGTCATCAGAATGCAGTGGAATACACAGGAGGGCACACCTTTTCCAATGCCGATTGAACTAGAAATTGGAGGAGAGAGAGTTAGTATAGTGCCCGAAAACGGAGCTATTTCCATAGAAGTTGCCCCGGGAGTGGATGTGGAAATTGATCCCGATGGACTGATTTTAATGGATATAACTTTTCGCGAAAATTAGAATCTAGTATTTCCTTCGGCGAGTTCTTTTCATCAATTTGTTATCGACACTCATCTTACCCGGTCCCATAAAAAGGAGGGCTACAAAAACAGTAGCCATTGTAAAGGGATATGCAATGGCAGGAAAATCTGCCCCCGAAAATAGTTGCATGATAAATGCCACAACCATCGTGCAAATTAATAGTGCGAGTGCAGGAAGCGTGTATAAGCCCAAAATTAAAAAAATACCACCAAATAGTTCAGCAGTAGCCGCTAAAAATCCAAATACGATGTGGAGAGAGTCAATACCCAAATAAGACATTGCCGACCCCACGTTTTCCCACCTTTCCGGACCACCCATCAATTTAGGGTATCCGTGTCCTATAAAAATAAGACCAATTCCAATTCGTAAAATTAAGAGACCAAGATCGAGTTGTTTTCCGCGTAAGAACATTAAATGAGGCTTATTACAATTAACACATATGCTTCTTTAACCCTTTTTTGTCAAAAAGTTTCATCAAAAAGAGGCTAAACAACGTACGAAGATCCTTTTTATTCAGAAAGCCAACTACTTCAAATAATTGAAACAAGTTGATTCAATTGGAAAGTTAACTTACAATTTTCCACTTATGAATAACTTTTTTGGTTTCGGAATGATCTTCAAACGAAAGACCATCAAAGGAGGCTGCAAAAGGTAATACAATCGGACTCTGCTGTTTTGATCCGTTTCAGTTGAAATCTACAAAATATGGATTCCTGAACTGAAGCATGTGCCTGCAGAATTTATTTGACGGGCAAATTGGTCACGATTATCCGCTCCCTATGATTGATCTCGAAAAAAGTTATGAGCGCATAAGAAATGAAGGCTAATTCAAGGAAAGATCAAACCGCTAAAAACTTGCATTCCATTCATTGTAAAAGTAAACTCTGATTCATTATTCGAATCAAATTTTACGACAACATGATGGCAAGAATTTATCTTCTGTTAATTGCATTTCTGCTCAGCTCCTGTATTTCTGAAGAGAGAAAATTAGAAAACCTGTTTCATGATCACTGGGGATATACCTTGAGTATAAACCCGCTGTTTGCGACAAATCAGGGCGAACATATGTATAATGATCGGTTGCCGGCATCGAACCTTGCCGCGCTTGAACGACAGTATGAAATTGACAAGGAGTTTCAGTACAGATTGGAGCTAATTGACAGAAGTTCCTTAAGCGACGAAGATCAGCTGAATTACGATATTTTTCAGGTTCAGATTGAAAATTCTATTAATGCATATGAACGGAACCATCATCTGCTGCCGCTAAATGGGTGGTGGGACTACCATGCCGTGATTGCAGATCTGCCAAACAGAGTGCCGCTGAATAATGTGGAGGATTACGAAAACTACATCAGCCGACTCGAACAGTTTGCTGATTACAACAGCGGTTACATTGAGCGAATGGAGACTGGAATAGCAGAAGGTGTGGTTCGTCCGAAAGCCGTATTTGATGATTATCTTGTCTCAATTGAAACCAATATCAAAGAAGATATCAGGGAAAGCGCGCTGTTTGAGCCGTTTAATAATTTTCAGGAACGGGTTGGTGCAGAAGATCGAGACAGGTTAATTGAACGTGCTGAATCGGTATTGGAATCAGTAGTTATGCCGGAGTTTTTAAGGCTGAGAGATTTCTTGCGTGATGAGTATATCCCCAACAGCGCAGACGAAATTGGCATCAGTGACATTGCAGGAGGTCAGGAGTATTACCGGTATTTAGTTGAACAATTCACCACGCTGGATTTGTCTCCGGACGATATTCATCAAATCGGACTGGAGGAAGTGGATCGGATCCGCAATGAAATGATGGAGATTGTTGAAGAAGCCGGTTTTGGAAATGATTTTGATGGATTTGTGAACTTCATGCGTACCGATTCTCAATTTTATGCCGAGACCCCGGAAGAGCTGATGAAAGAGACAGCTTTTGTGTTGAAAAAAATGGATGGAAAACTTCCAGAGCTGTTTAAAACACTTCCCAGATTACCTTATGGAATAATGGAGGTTCCTGAACATCTGGCTCCGCGAACCGCCACGGCTTATTACAGCAGAGGTGCAGCTGATGGAACCCGGGCCGGGTTTTACGCGGTGAATACCTACGATTTGAGTAGCCGTCCACTTTACGAAGTGGAAGCTTTGTCACTTCACGAAGCAGTTCCGGGGCACCACCTGCAAATTGCCCTTCAGCAGGAGCTGGAAGATTTGCCGAAATTTAGAACTGTTGCCGGATTTACAGCATACACTGAAGGGTGGGCTCTCTATTCTGAACGGCTGGGCCTCGAAGTTGGATTTTACGAAGATCCATACAGCAACTTTGGCCGGTTAAGTTACGAGATGTGGAGAGCTTTGCGCTTGGTGGTAGATACCGGTATGCATGCGAAAGGGTGGGGTCGGGATGAGGCAATCGATTTTATGACAAACAATTCAGCCCTTTCTTTGCATAATATCAGGAGTGAAGTAAATCGCTATATTTTTTGGCCCGGACAGGCTTTAGCCTATAAAATGGGGGAGATAAAAATTCGAGAGCTTAGAGAAATGGCAGAAGAAGAAATGGGGGACGAGTTCGATATAAGGGAATTTCATGATGTTGTGCTTTTAAGCGGAAGCGTACCACTAAGGGTACTTGAAGATAACGTACGATCATGGATAGCAAAGTAGGTGGAAGGTGAGGTTTTACCTGTTAAATAATTGAAACACAATAGTAACTGAAGTCCTTGTCATTACATGAATTGTAATGGGCAGTTAAAGTAGGATTTTTACGTTTTTGTGGTATATTAGAGAATTATAATAATTTACAGGAGTAATATGAAGGCTTACCTCAATTGCCCCACTAAACAGTTTATTCATGTATGTAAAGGTAATTACATTTTTAATTCTATTTTGGTCTCTATTTCTTTTACCCGATTCAGGTTTTGGATTCGAGCAAGGAGAGCATCAGAGAGAGATTATTTTCAATTCTGATTTAGGTGCTTTTCCTAATATTCCTATTTCAAAAGCTGGTGTTGATACATTGTTAGCTTATGGAATTGAAGTAAGAAATCGAGATTCCCGACTATCATTTTTTGCTGCAAGAGAAGCATTATCTCTTGCAAAACAATTACGTTATAAAGAAGGTGAGGCTCAGTCACATACATTATTAGGTAATAAATATCTCGATTTCGGTGATTATGAACACGCTATGGCTCATTATATACTTGGATTTGAAATTGAAGAAGAGCTTGGCAATTATGATGGAATGGCAGGGATTAAAAATAATATTGCGCTGGTTCATCTTGAGCAGGGAAATTTTGGACGGGCAGCCAACTATCTAAAAGAAAGTATGGAGATCAGGGAAAGTATTGGACAGTCAGACCAAACACATATTTCCATAAATAATATTGGTGTGATGCACCGCAGGCAAGGAGATTACGATCTCGCATTGGAGTATTTTCAAAGAGCTGCAATGCTCTCGCTGCAATCTGCTCAGGATAGTGTAATGTATATGATTGCCACTCTAAACATTGGCAATACGTATAGGAATAAAGGCGAATTAGACATAGCTATTGAGTATTTAAAAAGAGCGGATAATTTCTTCGACCGGGAAGATTTTCTGTTTCATCAAATAACTGCAAACCTGTTTTTAGGGCAGTTATACAGAGATCTTGGAAGAAATGATGAGGCATTAAAACATGGTTTGCTTAGTCTCGAAATAGCTCAGAAAGAAAATAACAAAGAGCGAATTGCGAATGCACACGAATTAGTAGCCGATGTGTATAGAGAACAGAATAATTTTGAGGCGGCTCTTAATCATTTCGAGATGTTCTATCTAATAAGTGATACGCTTCTTAATCTTCAGCGGGTAAATGCTTTGAATGAAATGCAGGTGCAATTTGAGGTGGAGCAAAAAGACAGGGAGATTGCTTTAAATGAAGCTCAAATTGTTCAGCAAGAGATTTGGGAGAATTTTCTGTTTACTGGATTAGCACTTCTTACAGTAGTTATTGGACTGCTTTTTATTAATAACCGAATGAAGAAACGTAATAATGTAGTTTTAGAGCAACGAAGAAAAGAAATTGAAAGCCAAAAAAATGAGTTAGCCGAGCTAAATAATCAAAAAGATGAATTTATAAGTATCGTAGCCCACGATTTACGAAATCCAATTTCCGTAATCATGACCGCAACTTCTTTGCTCGACAGCGAAGAGTTCCCAAACAAGGAAAATGTAGCTGAATATTCTGAACTTATACAAATTTCTACGGATCGAATGCTGAATTTGGTAAATAATATGCTTGATATTCAGTCTGTAGAGCATAAATCTGGTGCCATTAAGCAGGATAAAGTAAATGTGAATAACTCTGTTGAACAATCCATCTTACATTTCAAGAAAACCGCTGATGTTAAAAATATCAGTTTATTTACATCTTTGGATAACGACACCGGAATGATGCTTGGTGATCATTCGAGCTTAATTCGTATTCTGGATAATATAATTTCCAACGCAATTAAATACTCACCGGAAGGTAAAAAAGTCTGGATTGGTACTCAGGCTGATGGTGACAAGCTTTTAATTCATGTAAAAGATGAAGGGCCGGGACTAACAAAGAAAGATCAACAAAAACTGTTTGGTCGTTTTACATCCTTGTCATCATCTCCTACAGGAAATGAATCTTCAACGGGTTTGGGACTGTACATCGCCAAAAAATTAACAAATTCTATGGGAGGACGGATTTGGTGTGAAAGTGAATATGGGGAAGGATCTGTATTTTATGTTGAATTTACACGGATTGAAATGGAAATGAATACGGTAAAGAAAGAGAAAGCTGCAGCAGAATGATCTCAGATTTAGAGGGATTACGTTGATTTTGTGGATATTCGCGTGCGCGTTGCCTATATGCTGGACAACCTGTGGTTGACACAGTGTTTATGAGGATATTGCAGATATAACTTAAGAAAGGGACTTACTTTCATTTATGGAGCCGGAGATCGGAATTGAACCGACGACCTACGCTTTACGAGAGCGTTGCTCTACCCCTGAGCTACTCCGGCTTTTGTATAGAACTCAAAGATAAAATCTATTCAAATAAGTTCATATCCTTTTCGAAAAGAGAATATTTGTAGAACAATAGTGTCCTAAACGTTTCAGGTGTTCAGTAAATATAGCGTTTCTGCTTATCCAGAGTCTATTTTATCCGAGTTTAAAAAAGAGACCCCTGAATAATGGTTTCTGGGGGATCGGCCCGGGATTCAAAGGGGTAATCCAGCCATTGCTGAAGATCGATCTTCACAAACAAATTTAACCTGATAAATCCTACCAGATTGGACAGGTACCACCGGTGCTTGGCCAATGCCTTTAACGCCTTCAGGATAAGGATAGTAATCAATGCCGTCCAGATTTGAATCATGACAGCGTTTTCAGTGGTGCCAATGAAGGATTTGATGTGCAGGAGCTGTTTGATCTCCCGGAAAAAGATCTCTATTTGCCATCGGCTTTTGTAGAGTTCACCAATCGTATTGGCCGTCCATGTAGGATGGTTGGTAATCAGTTCAATCACCTGCTGGTTTTGCTCATCCCATACGGCCACTCTGCGAAGCTTCCCTAAATATTTTTTACTGGACTGGGGCCCGGTTAGCTGGATGCGTTCATCTTTGAGAATATGCTCATGACGCCCCTCAGGAAGTTTGTTTTCCTGGATGGAGGTAAACTGAAGGTTCTCTTTGTGACGTACCACGAACCAGACCCCGCTGCTGTCCCAAACATTCAGCAACGAAAAGTCGTTGTAGAACCGGTCAGCAACAATGACACTATTTTTTAGCAGTGGAATATTATAGGCGCCCTTATTGTCGGCTGTTTTCCCATCACTAACGAGAACGTAAGCGGGCAGATTCCCGTCGTAATCCAGTAATGTGTGCATTTTCACGGCACCTTTTTGGGTTTTGTACTTGGCCCAGTCGAACAGCGACAGGCAAAGGGAAATAGTGGTTGAATCCAAGAGCAAAATTCTGGACTTAATTCGGAATTTTACTTGCTTGAATCCCGCCTGCTGTCCTAAACTTTTCAATAAACAGTAATAATAATCTCGAAACAGCCGCCAGTCGCGATGCTTGTTCTGATAGCTGATCGAGGATTTGGAAGGGGCACGTTCGATGCCCAAATGATTGAGGTTACCGGTAGCGCTGCGAAGCCCATTGCTGATGTCACGTACCGACTGACTTTTGGCAAACTGACAAAAAAGCATTGCCACCAGATGCGTCCAGCTGGTGTAGCCTTTTTGGTGCTTATCGGTTTGGTGGTCGAAGACCAGTTTCGTGAAGGAAAATCGATCTAACTTGGAAATGATTTGAGAAAACAATGTTATATTCGTCATAGAGAGAAAGTTTCTTTGGTGTTGTGCAACTCAAATATACATTTGAGATACACAAAGTTCTTTCTCTCTTTTTTTTATTCAACGTTTAGGACGCTATTGCTGGAAAACCTATAGGAGACTATTTGAATGCTGATCAAACTGAGGTCATAGACAAAACCCTCAGTCAACTTTTTGGAGCCGGACTTTCGCATTTGGGCAATCTGAAACCATTCGTGATAATGTCGATGACCATGCAAGCTATGATTGAATGCACTACACACCCTTTTTCCTATGAAGAATTTCTATTACAAAAAGCTCAGGAATATTCGCTGTCCGTTTCCGGACTGGAAACTCCTGAGTTTCAATTCAGTGTAATGGACAAAATTCCGAATGATGTGTATGTCGAGGGGTTGATAGAAATGATTGAAGACCCGGATTCCTTAAAAATCCTGTTTGACACGATGGCAGATCAATATCTTGAACAGGATATCGAATCTCTGTATCACTCGTTTTTAGAAAGCGAAATGGGTGTCTATCAGCAGGATATCCTTGACAGCCGTAATAAATCCTGGATATCCGATATGTCATCCTTTATGAATGACGGGCCTGTATTCTTTGCAGTTGGTGCCGGCCATCTTGCGGGAAAAAACGGGTTAATAAATTTGTTACGGACAGAAGGATATACATTAACTCCCATACCATGATTGAATTGCAAAATATTTCGAATCAACCGGGTTTTGCCATTCATTGCTGGCAATATAATCTTAGAAGTTGCGATAAACTTTCTTTTTCCACTTTAGTAGCTGTGAATGGTAAATTCGGCCATACACCAAAACGTTAAGGCTCTAATAACTACCCGGAAGGGCTAAAAATAGGTCGGTCTCTCAAGCGTGCTATTTTCTATTTCAAGACAATTATTGCAATTCGGGTGTCTGTCGGTATTCGTAAGACCACACGGATCCGATATAAAGAATGAAAAGTCTGAACGGGTTACAAACCCCCTCGATGTATCCCTTACAACTGCCTCGAAATAACCTAAGGCAGGTATGTCATTTGGATTGTTGTGTTTGATATTTCCCGGTACAGTCGCAGGTGGAACATCAAAAATGGTACCGCTCTGGTTAATAATTTCATCAACATTTTTCCAATAGTTGTAGCGACGTTCAGTGAAGGATGTTGTGGTCACATTG
>JBGTFX010000099.1:0-3736 GCA_041747055.1 Balneolaceae bacterium | reverse complement strand
GATGAAACAAATCAATTCTTTCGTGATGATACCCGAATGGATTACATACGTGATTACTTTCACTGCGAGAATTGCCAACTGATCTTTGTACCCCCTGAGCATCGACTGTCGGCAGAAGAGGAAGTCTCGCGTTATGATATGCATGAAAACAATCCTGAAGATCCGAGCTACAGGAAGTTTCTGAGCCGAATGTTTATGCCCATGATGGAGAGAATTTCGCCCAAAAGTTATGGCTTGGATTTTGGGTCAGGCCCCGGGCCAACGTTAAGCTTGATGTTTGAGGAGGAGGGGCATTCCGTCGATATTTTTGATCCATTTTATGCACCGGACAAATCGGTCTTTGAAAATGAGTACGATTTCATCACCACAACGGAGACCGCTGAGCATCTGTATGAACCGTTAATGGAGCTCGATCGGTTATGGAGCTGCTTAAAATCCGGTGGTTATTTAGGTGTGATGACCAAGCGCCATAAAGGAAAAGAGTTTTTTAAGGATTGGCACTATAGAAATGATGATACCCATGTGGTTTTTTATCATGAAGAAACGTTTAATTGGCTCGGAAAGAGATGGAATTCGAAGCCGGAATTTTTACGGAGTGATGTGGTGATTTTTCGGAAAAGGATCTTCCTACCCTTCTGACCACTTCGAGCGGTCTGACGGGTCTAATTCTTTCCACATCTCGTCACGCAGCTCTGCTGCGTAACGAATAGTGGCAGCTCCGGCTGCCTGCTGTAACGGAGTGAATGACTGATTGTATAAAATGAATTGAAAAGTAGGTTTCTACATGAATAATAATGACAATAACTTCTTTGAAGATTTAAATAATCGTCCGATTCGTGATCTTGACGATCTTTCTCCTGCACAAATGCATTATCTTCTTTACGATAAATTCGGACCTAATAGTTCTATTGAATTACAATCACTTAGTGATTCAGAATACAAACAAGTCCCAATTCTAAACCAAATTTGTTATCTGGCCCAATTAATTGCCGAAAAAAAGGAAATTCGTCTTACCAAAAAGGGATTTTTGCCCGTTAAAATAGTAGCCGAAATTTATAATCAAGGATTTTTAAAAGACGATCATATTGAATCCGGAATATCCAAGTTATATAAAGAAACTGATGCAGATACAATTCATTTAACTCGAATTCTGATTGAACAGATGGGAATAGCTAAAAAACGCAATGGAAAGTTGAGTTTAACAAAAAAGGGTAATGACATGTTAACCAATAAACATAAACTGATGAGGCTGCTGTTTGATACATTTGCCACAAAATTTAATTGGGCATATTTTGACGGTTATGGACAAAATAATATTGGCCAATTTGGGGTTGGTTTTTCATTAGTATTGCTAAGTAAGTATGGAGATGAAAAGATGCCGGATAGTTTTTACGCTGATAAATATTTTACTGCTTTGCCGAGGCTACTGCAGACTATTGAGCACACCGGGTATGCAACTCGAGAAGATCAGGCTTTCAGATGTTATTCTCTTCGCACTTTTTCAAGATTTTTAGCTCATTTTGGATTAGTAGAAGTAGAAGTTGATAAGCCTTATGGATCGGAAATCTATATTTCAAAAACTTCATTATTTAGTAAGTTCATCATATATAATCATAATAATCGTACTAGTTAACATTGCTGTTTCTTGCCTAAGTGTGGTTCCCACAATTCACACACATCTCCTCACGTAGCTCTGCTGCGTCACGAAGAGTGGGAGCTCCAGCTGCCTTTTGAGCATCACGGAGCAGAGCTCCATGATGAGATTTATGATTCCGATCTATACAAAAACTCAAACTTCTCCCCATCAAACAGACCCAAATCGCTCATCTTTAGGCTGGGGATTACCAACAGAGCCATAAACGAGATGGTCATAAATGGGGAGTTGAGCGTGCTGCCCATCTCTTTTGCCATATGTGTTAGCTTTTGATAATCCGCGCCTACTTCGTCTCCGGATCGATCACTCATAATTCCTCCGATAGGAAGTGCGAGTACTTCTTTTTGATCTTGATTTACGACAGCTACTCCGCCTTCTGCTTCCATTACTAAATTGACCACTTCGCTAATTTGCTCGTCACTTGTTCCTACGGCAATGATATTGTGACAATCATGTGCAACAGAGGATGCAATGGCTCCATTTTTTAACCCGAAATTTTTGATGAATCCCACGGCAGGTTTTGCTTTTTGATACCGATTGACAACCGTCACTTTCAGAATATCCCGATCGGGGTCAGCCAGAACAAGTCCGTCTTTTACAACTAACTGTTCCATCGATTTACCGGTCATCAGTTCGCCATCTTCAGGTACAATGACGGGTATTTCTATAGTTGATGAGCTGGAATCTGTTTTAAAAGAAAAATCAACCGGGCTAAAAGTAGATTTTGTGAAATTGTTGATGCGCGTTGAATCCACATCATCAAACAAAACAGACTTATTTTTGTACACGCAAACTCCGTCAATCCATGTTTGGGAGACGTGCATGGTATCTAGATCATCAACCACAACGAAATCGGCGGGATCGCCCGGCTGTAGTAGTCCCACATGTAGTCCGTAGTGGTTCACCGTATTTACGGAGCAGGCTCGCAGCGTATCAAACAGGTCATGACCCAATTTAAGCGATCGTGCTGCAAGCAGGTTGATGTGTCCCACTACCAGGTCGTCGGGGTGTTTATCATCGGAGCAGAACAGGATTTTATCCGGCGCTTCAGCCAGCAGGGGAATCAGCGCGTTGTAATTTTTTGCGGCGCTTCCTTCGCGAATGGCGATGATCATTCCGGCTTTTAGTTTATCCCGTGCCTCCTCGATGGTAAAACATTCGTGGTCAGTTGAAATTCCGGCATCGGCATATTTTTGGGCGGCTTCACCTTTCAATCCAGGTGCGTGGCCATCCACAGGTTTGCCAAGTTTCTTTGCTGCTTTAATTTTCGCGAGAACATCGGGATCATCATTCAGTACTCCCGGCCAGTTCATCATTTCGGCGAGATAGAGGATATCATCCCGGTTTAAAAGCGATTCAACCGCATCAACATCCAGTTCCGCCCCGGCGGTTTCGAATGGCGTTGCAGGCACGCAGGAGGGAGCCCCAAAGTTGAATTTCAGCGGTACTTTATTTCCGTTCTCTATCATATACTCCACTCCCTCAATTCCACAGACGTTGGCAATTTCGTGGGGATCAGAAACCGTAGCAACCGTTCCGTGTCGGACCGCAAGGCGTGCAAATTCGGAGGGAATCAGCATGGAACTTTCGATGTGTATATGAGAATCAACAAAACCGGGCATGATATATTGATCAGGCACCTCACCGGATACCTCTCGTATTTTATGTATGGTACCGTTTTTAATTTCTACTTCGCCGTTAAACTGCTTTCGCTGAACCGGATCAATTATTATTCCTTGAATGGTGGGCATGTGTTAATTAAGTGGGTTAATTTTTTCTCTAAAATAAGACAATCACTCCCGAGTGGAAACCTAAATAATGGTTACGTAACTCGGACGTCCTCGTCCGAAGGGTGGCGCAAAGCTTTGTAATTCTATTTTTAAAATTACGCTTGTCATCGATAGATCGTAGGATAAGCCTGTATTTTGGAAGTAGTGATGTCCGAAGCAGGAGGTACTGTGTTAAAAAACAAGAGATTTCTTGTATTTTTAGTTAAAGAACATTGTCCATTAATACGGACTTTGTATCTACGGTAGTCTCACTTTTTGGTGAGACTACTTCTTTTTGTTGTTCTCTTTGTCG
>JBGTFX010000098.1:0-4775 GCA_041747055.1 Balneolaceae bacterium | reverse complement strand
TTGTCGTTAATAGTAACAATACCATCTGCAACTTCCACGAGTATTTCTTCCCCGTCATTTAAGGTTGCTACACGCTGCGATTCTCCAAGATCTCCTGCAAGAACAATAGCACCTAACACATGATAAAGTAGGGTTTGTGTTACTTGTTCGTCATTGAGTGTAGCAAGTGTTTCACTAATTGCATCAAACGCATCATTGGTTGGAGCAAATACTGTAAACTCTGCTTCGGCGTCTGATAAGGTTGCTGCTAAATCCTGTTGTACTACAAGATCCACAAGTGTGGTTAGATCATATCGCTTAATGGCGTTGTCTACTACGGTGCCAAATGCATCAGGTAATAAAACTCCATCAATAGCATGTATAACACCGTTTGCTGCCGGAACATCTGCTACAACAACATTAGTACCTCCGTTAAGCACAACTTCATCACCATTAACGGTGATAAATAAGTTGTCGCCGTTTACAGTCTCTACAGTATTTTCAGGAGCTAAATCACCGGATTCAACTGCACCTGATACAACGTGATATGTAAGTACATCTCGCAATTGATCTTCAGTCAGTGCTTCAACATTCTCAACACCAAAAGCTTCAAAAACTTCATCTGATGGAGGAAATACTGTGAATGGGCCTAAGAATTGAATAGTGGTAGTTAAGCCTGTTGTTTCAAGAGCTCCTAAAAGTATATCATATCCACCTAAATCCTGGGCGATATCTACAATATTTGGAATGCCAAGAGCAATTCTTATTTCAGATGGAAGTAAAACTTCATCAATTGCATGAATCACACCGTTGCTGGCTTCAATATCAGCAGCAACAACACTGGAGAAATTATTAATAGTAACACCACCATTGGATTGCAGTAAAAGCAGTTCTCCAAGTAGTGTCTCAGCATCTTGCTGTGCTCCAATTTGTCCTGAAGTTACAGCTCCATCAAGTACATGGTAGCTCAAAATGGCAGTTACCTGCTCATCTGTTAAACTTTCAAGTACTTCACTATCTATATTTCCAAAAGCATCATCAGTTGGGGCAAATACAGTTAATTCACCTTCTGTTAATGCTTCATCTAAACCAACTCTTGTTGCCAAATCAAGCAGGATTGTAAAATTACCGGCTTCATCTGCTGTTTCAACTATATTTAATGGTTCTTCAACAGGAGGAGTGGTTGGAGTATTGTCATCGCTACAAGCTGTGAATAAAAAAGCACCAATAAGTGGCGCAAGAATAAACATCAGCAATTTTCGAAAAGAATTATTTTTCTTGTACATAGTGTTTCTCGTTTTTTGGGGTTAAGAACTCTCATAGAATTATTGGAATAATCCTGTGTCTTGCTCAGATTAACATCTAATCGAATTTAATTCGTTTCAAAATATTTGGAGATTTTTATCGAAAAGACAAGGATGTCTCCTAAACTAATGGCTGACAGAGTGTTCGATTCTATTAAAAAGTGCAGAAATTATAGGTGTTTCAGGCAGGTTAGAAAACGACTCTATATAAATGAAATCCATATTTTCTAAATCTGCTGTGCGATAGAGATCGTATAACGAGCGTGCAAGGCGAGAATAATCACCCTGAAAATGAATTGCGTTTTTAGGAATAGTTTCGATCTCAATACTGTGGAAAATATAGAGGGCGTTTGGATGAAGTTTTGTTAGACCAACATCTTTCATCCATCGAACTGTGGCGGTTGGTTTGTAATGGGTATGGCGGGTTCCGGGGCTTCTCCTGCTTCTTTCAGCCTTCTTTATTTCAACCCCGAGACGTTCAGAAATCTCTTCACTTGAAATATTTCCCGGCCTAAGCAATCGATAGGGTTTTTCTGATATATCCAGCACCGTAGATTCTATCCCAATGTTTGTGGGACCACCATCCAAACAGGGCAGGGAATCGCCATAATCCTGAACAATATGTTCCACCTTAGTGGGACTTGGCTTTCCTGATCGATTTGCACTTGGAGCTGTTACAGGGCCCGTTTGGTTAATCAGTTTCAATGCCAAAGGATGATCAGGCATACGAATGGCAACAGTGTCCAATCCCGCAGTTACAATATCTAACACTTCATTTTTACGTTTGAGTACCAGGGTTAGCGGACCCGGCCAAAAGTGTTCTGCGAGTATGTAGGCATCGTCAGGAATATCATTAGAAAAGTCCTCCATCTGTTTTAGCGATGAAATGTGAACAATCAGCGGATTATCTGCCGGACGCCCTTTGGTATCGAATATTTTTTGAACCGCTAAAGCATTTTTTGCATCTGCTGCCAATCCATAAACCGTTTCCGTAGGGATGGCAACGAGTTCTCCCTCCTTAATCAGTTCACATGCTTTGTTGAGTTCTATTTTCATACCGTTGTAACTTCAACTGAAGAAGGCTCAAAAGTCGGTAACCCAGCCAGATACTCTTTTGCCGCTTTGGGAGTTTCAATATCAAAAATAACCAGTCCAACTGAATCATTTTTTTGAATTACGTCATATTTATGATTGGCATTTCCCTGTATCTCTTTTACCAACAATTGAAAATATCCGGAATCATATAGTTGTTTACCTGCATCAGAATCATTTTTCGGAAACTGAAGCCACATTCTATTGGCACGTGTCGTAACCTTTTTTACCAGCAATCGGGAAGCATACAGCTTAATTTCGGTAGCTAAAATCAGATATTCTGCGCCTTCAGTTAAATCACCAAAACGGTCATCCAATTCTTCGTGCCAGTCGTTGATCTCCTCAATTGTAGACGCTTCGGACAATTTACGATACAAATTCAGCCGTTCAACATTATCCTCAACGTAGCTGTTTTCGAGATAGGCTGAAAAATCAAACTCAACCTGTGTTTCGGGGTAATTAATCGGCTTCGGTTCGCTTGAAAACATCGAACTGAATTCCGTCTCTTTAAGCTCTCGAACCGCATCATCCAGAATCTTAGTGTACATTTCAAACCCGATATCGGTGATATATCCACTCTGTTCGGCTCCGAGAATATCTCCTGCACCACGAATATCCAGATCACGCATCGCAATGTTAAACCCTGATCCCAAATCGGAATATTCCTCAAGGGCTGTCAGACGTTTTCGTGCATCGGCAGAAAGCTGGCGAATAGGAGGGGTAATCAAATAACAAAATGCTTTTCGGTTTGATCGTCCCACCCGTCCCCTCAACTGGTGTAGTTCCGAAAGGCCAAAATTGTTCGCATTGTTTATAATGATCGTATTCGCATTTGAAATATCAATTCCGTTCTCCACAATATTCGTGGAAACCAGCAGGTCAAATTTGTGCTGATAAAAATCCCGAATGATTTTTTCGAGTTGTGAAGCCGGCATCTGTCCGTGGGCTGAGCGGATTCGGATTCCCGGCACCAAGTCACGGATCATGCCGGTTACTTCCTCAATGTTTTTCACCCTGTTGTTAATGAAGAAAATTTGCCCGCCACGAGATGTTTCCTGAATAATAGCATCGCGAATTAATTCCTGATCAAAGCTGTGAATTTCGGTCAACACAGGCTGCCGGTTGGGAGGCGGTGTGTTGATGATACTGAGGTCACGGGCGCCCATCAGGGAGAACTGGAGCGTTCTGGGAATGGGTGTTGCGGTCATGGTGAGTACATCAACAGAAGCGCGAAATTTTTTGAGCTTCTCCTTTACAGCAACACCAAATCGCTGCTCTTCATCAATCACCAAAAGCCCCAGATTCTTAAATTTAATATCCTTTGAAACGATTCTGTGAGTGCCGATTAAAATATCCACCTTTCCGGTTTCCAGGTCTTTTACCACCTGCTTCTGCTCAGCCGGTGTTCGAAAGCGTGAAAGTGATTCAACCACAATGGGAAAATCCTCCATCCGATATTGAAATGTTTTAGCGTGCTGATCGGCTAAAATCGTTGTAGGAACGAGTATCGCCACCTGCTTTTGATCCATCACTGCTTTAAATGCCGCACGGATTGCCACTTCAGTTTTGCCAAATCCAACATCTCCACAAACGAGACGATCCATCGGCTGGGTGGATTCCATATCGCGTTTTACGGCTTCTATGGCTTCCATCTGGTCAGGCGTTTCCTCAAACTCGAATCGGGCTTCCATTTCTGTTTGCCACTGAGTATCTGCTCCGAACTCAAACGCATCCTGCGCCTTTCGTTTTGCATAGAGCTGAATCAGGTCACGGGCAATATCTTTGACTTTCTTTTTGGTGGTGGCTTTTTTCCGCGCCCATTCACCCGAGCCCAGTTTCGTAATTCTGGGCTGATTACCTTCTTTTCCCGAATATTTCTGCAGCTTGTGCAGGCTGGAAACATTCACATAGAGAATGGAATCGTCCTTGTACTGCAGAACCGCAGCTTCCTGAACGGTTTTTCGGACGTCAATTTTTTTAAAGCCGGCAAATCTGGCAATTCCGTAATCTACGTGAACAACATAGTCGCCCACATTCAAATCCTTCAGCTCTTTTAAGGAAATCCCTCCCCGTACCTGCTTTCGTTTGATGTTCGGTCGATGATATCGATCAAATATTTGGTGATCGGTCAATACTGCCAATCGACTGTCCGGCAGAATAAATCCTTCGTGAAGACTTTGCAGGCTCAAACTGTAGTTAAATTCATCAGACGACTCGCCAAGGAGTTCATCAAACCGTTCCCGCTGGTTCTCGTGATTGCACAAAATTGCCGTTCGTACTCCTGCCTTACTTTGCTCTTCAATAAATGAACGGAGTATCTTAAAGCTTCCATAGAAGTAAGGGTGGGGTATGCTGTTCAGCGAAAATTCCTGCTCATGGTTGATGCTGTCATTAAATGAG
>JBGTFX010000097.1:0-4968 GCA_041747055.1 Balneolaceae bacterium | reverse complement strand
GAACCGCAAAGGTCTCGGAGAACACAAAGGAAAGTGTTTTAAGGAGCTGGTGAGTGGCCAAATTTTTAGTTTTATCTGCTAATTGAGGATAGCATTTAACTCGGACGACCCCGTACGAGAGATAATAGTTTACTTCCATTTTTCAATACCACCCTCTTACCTGCGGATAACTATTTATTAAAATTAAAAAGACCCGCAAGTGATTAGATCATTTGCGGGTCTTTTTTTAATACCCATACCTTGGAGGTTTTTAAAAACCTCCAAGGTCTTTAGTATGGGTTACAATTAAACCGACACCTTTCCTTCCTGGCGTGGATCTAAATCGTAAAGAGAGGATACCGTAGCCTGAATGGTTTTGTACCATTCGTTGCCAAATTTGTCATTGATTTCATAAAAATCAGAAAAATCGGGTTTACGAATCTGCATTTTCCATTCCGAATTTTTGGCTTTAAACACCGGGTCAATGTGCAGCAGTTGATGATAGAGCAACATCTTTTTTGTGTCTGAATCCAACATATCCCAAAGATCACCGGATACTTCTATTAAATAATCATTTCCTGAATAGTGCTTTACTTCGCGATTCGCCTTCATGCACTTTGCAGCACGCTGCTTCGAGATATTTGGATAAACCAACAGGTACCCAACCTCTGCCGGACCTAATTCCATCTTATGCATCTCTATTACCTCTTTGGCTACTTTCGCCATTTCAGGAGATTCACTGAGCTGTTTATCACTTAATTTTATTTCGCCTTCAGGTTTTAAAAAATCGTTTTCTGGCATAAAATCTATTAGTCTGTAAAAAATTAAAGTTGTTTAATTTCGTGGGCTGAAGATAATAAAGATTAAGCGAAACCATCGACTTTCAATTTTAAAAATTTCGGGGAACTATATTCAGACACGGGAAGTCTTTTGAGACTTCGAGTGTCTCTCCTATTATGAGACATGGTACTAATCATTGTTCAATCCAGTTCAAACTCGAAATCAGGTAAGTCTTAGGAAAAAGTTTTGTGATCAAATAGAAGTACCATGTATGTTTCCAAAAGTGTATGTTTATTATTAAACGGACATATAGAGATAATAAAACTACGATGAAAGATCTTTTTCTGGGAAGCCTAATCGGCATTTTAATAACGTTTGCACTCGATACATTTTTACGCTTGTTCATATCTCTTACTGTAGGAATAGAAGTTTCAGTATTGGGCTATGCAGAGTATCCCGGGTTTTGGAAAATACTCCTCTCCTTTCTTACACTGATCACAACATTTTTTGGAGCTTATTTTGCGCTAACCTATATCAAAAGGAAACATGTGGTGGCGATCATTATATTTGGTGTCCTGCTAATAATCCTACGGTATGCACAAATACATTACAGCATCGGAATTGAATCTCTCTTTTTTCCTATTGCGGCGCTCGTATTCTCACTTATTGGAGCAGGTTTAGCCTGGAAATGGCTCCATCGAAAAGGAAAGTTTAATAAAGCTCATAAGCCACAATATCATCAACCCGAAGAGGTCTAACTCGCAACACTTTTTACCATAGCATCCACTTCTCTAAGGGGTATTTCTCTCCACTCTGATAATTGGTTGGCAATCAAAGTACGAACACGATTCATTAGTACAAGCGTATCGCTTTCCTTAAGATTGGAGGTATCAATAGGTGAAAGCACTTTTAGTTTAATCTGAACTGCCGGTTTAAAAACCCATGTTTTTTTAGGCAGACAATCCTGAGTTCCATCAATAACTATTGGGAGAATGGGTACTTTTTCCTGAATAGCTAAATCAAAAGCTCCGGTTGTAAATTTATTCAACAGTCCGGTTCTGGACCTGGTGCCCTCCGGGAAAAACATAACTGAACATTTTCTTCTCAGATAAAAGGAGCTCCTGGAGATAATACCGGCTCTCTTGGTTGAAGATGCACGATCAACAGAAATATCCCCTGACATGCTCATCATCCAACCTACAAAAGGAACATCAAAAAGCTCTTTTTTTGCTACCCATTTCATCTCCCATGGTAAATTGGAAATCAATGGAATATCAGCATTTGATAGATTATTACTCACCACTACATAAGGGGTTCTGTCGTCAATACCTTCAGCACCTTCTATTTCAATATTCCAGTTAGGATTGATACGGGAAATAAAATAGCCCAATTTCCGAAATGTTTTCCCGGTACGATATCGGGTAACATCCCGATCAAATAGCCTGCATAATCCCAAAATTGGCAGCCACACCAACACCAACAAGGCTATTCCCGCCCATATCATCATTGAAAAAAACTTTTGTAACATTTTTTTCTTCTCGATTTCTAAAATTTAGGAATAAAGCTTTTAATAATCCCCCAAACACCTTTCGCAGGCTTTCGTGAATATTTATTCCGCTCAACCGCTTTTTCAATAGACGGCGGAATCACTATTTTCTCTTCTGCTTTTCTCGACGTCTCGATTACAGGTGTCTTTTCTTCAGCCTTTTGTTGAGCCGGTTTATTTGATTTATGAGTCTCTTTTTGACTCTTCTTCGTTTTATCAGCTGAACCATTTTGTGATCTTGACTGACTTTTTTGATCTGGCTTATCTGCTCTGTTTTTGGGCTTATTTTGTTTCTTAGGCGCAGCATTCGACTTTTGCTTTTTTTGGCCTGATGGATCTTTATCAGCTGAAGAATCAGTTCGATTTGATGAACTCTTAGATGATCTTGACGAGTCGTCAGATTCCTGTGGTGATTTTTGATCTCCTTTTTTGAAAACCGAATCCCAGGTAAAATCAGACTTATTACCAAAGCTTTCGGGCAGATCAATGGTCTTGAGCTTGTTATCTTTAATTTTTTGAATGTAAGAAAATGTTTTACTGTCGCGCTTACTTACAAATGTGATAGCAATTCCGCTTTTATCATACCGGCCCGTACGTCCAATTCTATGAATGTAATCATCGGTGTTATTCGGAACGTCATAGTTCAGAATTATGGATACGCCTTTTATATCAATTCCCCGAGCTAAAACATCCGTAGCGACAATAACAGGTACTTCACCGTTTTTAAAAGCCTGAAGGGCAGCATTCCGCTCGTTTTGAGTCCGGTCACCATGAATACTGGCCGCTTTCATTCCCTCTTGCTTAAGAAGACGCTGAAGCTCGTCTGTCCCTTTTTTGGTTGACGTAAAAATGATACAAGATTCCCACTCTAAAGCAGTGAAAATTTTCTTTACCAGTGGGATTTTCTGATTACTTTTCAGTCGATAAGCTCTTTGTTCCACATTTTGATTCGGCTTGGAGCGCTCAATCTCAATCGAGGCAGGATTTTTCATGATTGTTCCTGCAAGGTGCTTAATTTCATTCGGCATGGTTGCCGAAAACAAAAGCGTTTGTCTTTTCTCCGGAATCCATGAAATGATCTTCTTCATGTCAGGCAAGAAACCCATATCGAGCATTCGATCGGCTTCATCAAGAACAAAATATTCAAGATCAGAAAAGTCAATACTTACAACTTTATTCTGGTCAATAAGACGCCCCGGTGTTGCAACAATAATGTCTACTCCGGCTTTAAGTGCCTTTGCCTGCTCCGAAAAATCACTCCCGCCGATAACTGTTGCAGAGGTAATTCCTGCGTGATAACCAATGGCAAAAATCTGTTCATCAATCTGTGAAGCAAGTTCTCTGGTAGGGCTTAAAATCAGAGCCTTAATTCCTTTTCTCTCACTTTCCAACACCCTTTGCATAATGGGAATTACAAAAGCACCGGTTTTTCCTGTTCCGGTTTGAGCTGTAGCAATCAAGTCGGTTCCTTTTGTTACAATTGGAATAGCTTGCTCTTGAATGGGTGTAGGTTCTAAAAACTGGAGATCGTTTAGTCCTGCTATGAGCGACTTATCTAAATTAAATTCGGTAAACTTCAAGTGGGTATGTTTCGTTTAAATTCTGTTTTAGAGTAAAATGCTTCGACTTTCAATAATTATATTAAATCAAATAATTTTTAAATAGTATATCGATACAAACATAAAAAATCTTATTACTCAAGTCCTTAATATAAGAGTTTAATTGCAAGATTAGAATGTTTATAAAAATGAACATTTAAATTCAACAGATCATTGGAGACCAAGAACATAATTCATTCGTTTTAATCACTAAAGTTCAAAAATCATTTTGATTAAGATTAAAACAACAGTTTTTATGCCTTCAAAAAAATGATACCTTTTTGACCTTATATCTTTACAATCAAAAATAAATTATTACTTCTTATGAAATTATCAGCTCTATTAATGATAGTGCTTTTCACATTACTTTCAGCCTGCAACACACAGGGACAGGGTGGCGAAGCAAACCTGAATTCTAAAGCTGATTCTGTTGGGTACAGTCTCGGATATTTTTACGGCAATAATCTTTCAAGTGAAGGTGTGACTGATCTTAGTACTGATGGATTCGTAGCGGGACTCCAAACCGGAATTGACGGAAGAGAATCACAGCTTACAGAGCAGGAAATGCAAATTGTACTTCAAACATATCAACAGGAATTACAGATGCAGACACAGATGCGTAATCAACAAGAAGCAGAAGAAGAGATTCGAATTGGCAATGAGTTTCTTGAGGAGAATGCACAAAGGGATGATGTACAGGTAACGGATTCCGGCCTCCAATATCGGGTAATTGAAGAAGGCAGCGGAGTTAAACCTAGTGCAACATCAGAAGTAGAAGTTCACTACCGGGGAACCTTGATAAATGGTGAAGTATTTGACAGCTCTTATGAGCGAGGTCAAACGGCAACATTTCCTCTAAACAGAGTGATTTCAGGTTGGACAGAAGGACTTCAGTTAATGAGCGAAGGTGCCACCTATGAATTTTTCATTCCCGGTGAATTGGGCTACGGAAACAATCCTCCTCCCGGAAGTGTCATCAAACCCGGTTCGGTTTTGATTTTTGAAGTTGAGCTGATTGACGTGAAGGATTAATCCTTAATTTCCTTATCAAAGAATTAACACTAT
>JBGTFX010000096.1:0-7238 GCA_041747055.1 Balneolaceae bacterium | reverse complement strand
GTCTTCATCATTGGCAAAGTGGCTTCCTTATCTCGACTGCAACCGGGCGATTAACTATGCCAACCTGCCGTTTTGGGTGTGCGCCACGATGGAAAGCGCAATGCTCGGATATTCACAGGTGAACAGCTTCAATTTCAGGATACCCGGTGTGCTGAATGCGCTTGGCGTTACCGGAGGCACGCTCACAGCCGCATTTGCAAGTTTGGGCGTATCGGCAGGGAAAGTGATTTATAAGTGGGTGCCGAGGGTAAATTTAAATATACAAATGTCTAATCTTACAAGTTTTGACGATAATATAATGCACCTAGCCAAAGTTTCCGATGGCAGAATTTGCACATTTTTTAAAACGTGCGCTGGGCATAAAGGGAACTTTTGTGCAAAAGCAAGAATACAGGGGATTGACCCACTTGATTACTTAGACCAGATGAAATGATTGTTTTATTGACATAATAACATATATGATTATTGATAATTATAAATTAATTTCTTATGTAAAAAGAATTGTCTGTAATAAAATCTTTCATCTTTCAATTCTATTTTTACTATTATCCCAAAGCTCTCTGTGTACTGAGTTGATACAAACTGATAGATGTGTTAAAAACTTAGCAATATTCACAAAAATGTATGGAGCACTCAGGTATTTCTATCCTTGTCGTAGCCTAAAGAAAATAAATTGGGAGCAATTCTTGATAAATGGTAGTTCAAAAGTATTAACAGCAACTAATGATTCTGAATTAGTTTCCATTATTAATAACTTTTACAGCAGCGAATCTGTTTATTTAGCAATTATTCCATTAAAGAGTGAACCGCAAACTTCCATATACAATAGCAGAAAATATAAATATTGGAAACACAATGGATATGGACAGAGCGATAATGCTTTTCTACCCCCCTTCTTTAATTTTATTTATAGAAATTTTTTAACTCCATACGGATCGAGAATTGCAACTCAAAAGAATAAATGTTTTCAGGATAGTACTTATACTTACTTATTGGAGGATAGCATCTTTTTACATATCCGCCACTTTCTTCCCAAGTGTCAGGGGAAGTGCGTACGATTCAAAACATCAATGACCTTTAATTCAATTTCTGATGATGACAGCATCCTTTATCGTATATCAGCTGTTATATACTTTTGGAGTATATTAAGAAATTTCTACCCTTATCCGGAAGTAGTTGCTAAAGAATGGGATTCAATTCTAAAAGAAGCATTATCAAAAACAATTGAGAAAATAAATAACGAATCATTTTTACAAACATTGAATAAACTAACAGCTGAAGTCAATGACGGACATGCACAAATTATTAATATAGAAGAATTTGACAGACAATATACCCCCCCCGTCTCTCTTAGTCTGGTAGATTCAACGATTTTTGTAACCGGATGTAAAAACTGTGACTCATTAGGATTAAAAGTTGGTGATGAATTATTAAAAATTGATGGAAATAACGCCTTGCAACTATTAGAAGAAATAAGCAAGTATGTATCTGCCGCTACTTATCATTTTAAAAACTACAGAGCCTTGTATCGCATTTTAGAAGGATTAAAAGGCACATTCGTAACTTTAACTCTTAGGGATTCCAATGATAGCATTAAACACATTATATTAGAAAGAACTAATTATTATTTCAAGCCAGATAACCCAATTCCTGTAAAAAAAATCATCGATCAAAATATAATCTATTTAGATGCAAACCGCGCATCTAGTAAGAAAGTTAAGCAGACCATAGCTACGACTGGAGAAGGGGAAATATTGATAATCGATTTAAGACCTTTTCCAAATGTTCAAACAAATATCTTACGAACTCTGATGAAGTCTAATAAGATGGAATCGCAAAAATGGCTGGTTCCCGAAATCATCTTTCCTTTTCAATATGAATATCACTATGATTCAACTAGTTGGGTAATACGCGGAAAGAAACCTTCTGTTAAATGTAATATTATATTTTTAATTAACGGAGAGGCGCTAAGTTACTCTGAGACATTTATAAGTTTTATAAAGTACTATAACATTGGAACTTTAATTGGAGAGCCCACAGCTGGATCAAATGGAAATGTAGTTTCAGCTACATTTGATAAAAAATATCGGTTACTTTTTACAGGGATGAGAGTTTTAAATCAGGACGGCAGCAATCTTCACGGTTATGGTATTCCGCCTGATATCGAGGTACGCCCTACCTATCAAGGTATGCGAAACGGTAAAGATGAAATATTGGATCGAGCGATTGAATATGCAAAGAGTTTTACCTTTAACTAATATGGTTACTTGGAAAAATATTTTAGAGAATGAAAACCCGCTAAGGGAACAAGTACAAAGAAAAGTATTCGATATAGATGATAATATTCAAGAAATATCATTAAGGTATAAAGCCCCTTCATATTCCTTACTTTCTGGAGGATGTTTAGGTGTACTATTTTTCTATTCTTATCTATATAAAATCTGTTTTTCTGAAAAATTAATTTACAAAGCGGGTAAGATTCTTCAAAAAATAGTATCTGATATTGCAAATGAAAAAATTCCGTTTTCATTTTGTAATGGATTTGCAGGAACCTACTGGGCATTAACGAATCTTCGAAATGAATCACTAGATGGATTTGATACTCTTATATCAAATGATAATAGTTTGCCTAGATTATTTGAGCTTGGATTAAAGGAAATTGAAAATAATAGGTATGATTATTTACATGATGGATTAGGCACATGTTTCCCGGCACTAATGGCAGTTAACCAAAAGGAATCATTCCGATTTTTAGAGCAAATTGTAGTTTCATTATACAGGATTGCGGAAATAAATTCATTAGAGTGCAAATGGCGTAGTGCTTCAAACCATCGTTTTGACCTTGGATTAGCTCATGGCATTCCAAGTATAATAGTAATACTAAGTTATATTTACGAAATTGGTATACAACAAGATTTATGTCGAGAGATGCTAAATAAAGCGATAAGATGGATGCTTCGACAAAAATTGTCAAATGGTTTATTGTCAAGATTTCCAAATTATGTTTCACTTAAAGATTCTGTAATGAGTTTTTCTCGTCTTGGCTGGTGCTATGGGGATTTAGGTATAGCCAGAAGTTTATGGATTGCTGGAAATATTCTTTCCGAAAGTGAATGGAAAGAAGAAGCTATTCATATTATGCGATATTCTAGCGTTCGGAGGAATTTGAAGGATAATTTAGTTATGGATGCTGGGTTATGCCATGGTGCTGTAGGCATTGCACATATATTCAATCGATTTTTCCAAGACACTAATATTGATTCTTTTAAGGAAGCGGCTATTTATTGGTATAAAGTAACTTTGGGCTTTTCTCGGTTTAATAATGGAATTGGTGGCTATAAAACCCTAACATCTTTTAAAAGTGAAAGGAAAAAGTGGACAACATGCCCGGATTTTTTAGATGGAACTGCTGGAATTGGTTTAGCATTAACTGCTGCCATAAGCGAAGTAGAACCCAAGTGGGATAGATGTCTACTATTGTCCTGACATAGTGAAATGAATGATAACAACATTATCCATTTCGGCACGGTTATTCTTCGAACACCGTTGTTGCCATACAACGCTATTAATTCGCTGATTAAAGATGAACCGGCTCTAAAAACAGCTTTAAATCATCCGGTTGTTCAAGAGGCATTGTTTCTCTCCTCACCCGATCTTTATCAAAAGACACTCCGGTGGCTTCGTAACGAAATTCTTGAAGCGGTGGAATGCGAAAAGCTCACTTGCACGCTCATGAAGTACTTGCTGCGCATGAGCTACCGCCCCACGCCTTTCGGCATGTTTGCCGGAGTTTCCGAGCTCGCTATTTGTCCCGTTGCGGAAGATGACGGCATATCCTTACCTGAAATGATAAACTGTCGCAGGCATGTCCGATTAGACATGCACTTTGTGGACAGTTGGGCGAAGCACATTGAGAAGCAACCCTCCATTAGGAAACGCTTGAAATATTTTCCGAATAACTCTCTCTATCGTCTTGGCGGACAATTCAGGTATGTTGCCGGTACGCATGAAAAGGAACATCGAAAGTATCATATCTCTGCAATCGAATACAGCGAGTTTACCGCCTTGATTTTGCAGACAGCCGCTCCGGGAAAAACCATCGGAGAGATACTACAGGCGCTCAACCCTGCACCGGAAGATGCAGCGCAACTTCAAAAACTAACAGAAGAATTGATAAACGCACAGGTTCTTGTAAGCGAATTGGAACCGTCCGTAACGGGCGGTGAAATGACAGCCCGCATGATAGAAACGCTTCAAAATATCGAAGAACCGGAAGCTAAAGAGCAAGCTGCGCTCTTGAAGAACATAGATCGGCTTCTCAAGCATATCAATTACACCCCGCCCGGAAACAATGTTGACGGCTATCAACGGATCATTGAAATCGCAGATAAAACGGGCGCAGCCTATGACAAGAGCAAGCTGCTTCAAGCAGATATGAGCAAGCCGCTGGCAGGCAAAGCTATTGATAAGCGATACCCGGATGCAATTATCCGGGCAATAAACTTTTTACGAAAAATTTACATGAGTCCTGCAAAAACAAATCTTGACGCCTTCCGGGAAGCGTTTTATAAGCGATATGAGCATGAAGAAGTCCCGTTGGCTATCGCATTGGACACGGAAACCGGCATCGGCTATCCGCCCGGAAAACACGCGGGAGGCATCGCGCCATTAACCAAGGACTTAAACTTTGAAAATCGTCCCGGCAATAACACAATCGAATGGAGCAAGACAGATGATTTTCTGCTGAAGCAATATTTGGAAGCTATCGGGAATCGTCAATACAGTATTGTATTGAATGACAATGACGCTGACGAAATTTCCAAAACCAAGCCCAAGAGCCTGCCGCTGCCCTACACTTTTTCTGCAATAGCAAGCTTCATTTATGAAGGGGATCAGGAATACATTCAGTTGCTTTCGGCAGGCGGAGCGGGCGCGATGCAACTGCATGGCAGGTTTTGCCATACGGATGAAAAAATTCACAGTCTTTGTCTTGAGATTGCAAAAAAAGAGCAGGAACTGAATCCGGACGCTATCATAGCGGAAGTGATACACATCCCGCAATCGCGGCTTGGAAACATATTGCAGCGTCCCGCGCTGTCAACACACGAGATTCCTTATCTCGGAAGGTCATCGCTGGATGCGGAACATCAGATTGCGATTAATGATTTAATGCTGTCGGTTTCGGAAGACAGGATTATTCTCAGGTCTAAAAGATTGAATCATGAAATCATACCCCGCCTGAGTTCCGCCCATAACTTTTCTTTTAATTCCCTCCCCGTGTATCATTTCTTGTGCGACCTGCAAATGCAAGGCGTTCACCCAAGTATTGGATTTAACTGGGGTTCATTGAGTCATTTGTATGAGTTTTTGCCGCGCGTGATATACGAAAACGTCATCCTGTCTTCTGCAACGTGGCATTTGGATAAGGTAAAATTCGAGTCAATTATCAACGCAAAAGAACCCGAACTGCTCCAAATTGCAGCGGAATGGTCAAGCCGCCATGGAATGCCGCAATTCATCGCTTTAGCCGATGGCGACAACGAACTCGTGATTGATTTGAAAAATTTTCTATCGGTGAAAACGCTGCGTCATGAACTGAAAAAAAGAAACAGCATGACGTTTATCGAATTTTTTGTAAATCCAAACAAAGCTTTTGTAAAAAACAATGATGGTTTATTCACTCACCAGTTGATATTCAGCTTCGCATCCAGCGAAATAAAAAAGTCTGATACTCACCTTACGCTTCAACACAATCCGTCCGGGACTAAGCGTGTGAAAAGGACTTTTATTCCCGGTGACGAATGGGTTTATTACAAAGTCTATTGCGGGCAAAAAACTGCTGATTTATTACTGACGGATTTGGTCAAGCCATTAGTTGACTTATTAAGCCGTCAGGAAATCATCAGCCAATGGTTTTTCATCCGGTATGCCGACCCCGACCATCATCTTAGAGTAAGATTCAGGTTGAAGGAAGTCGGAAATATGAATGACATCGTTTCAAAGATGAAGTCTTATGCTAATCCCTTTATTCAGCAGGGTTTTATCAGCGATATTCAACTCAGCGCCTATAAACGGGAATTGGAAAGGTATGGAGAAAATACAATCCATCTTGCAGAGCAATTATTTTGCAATGACAGTATAGCAGCGTTGCAACTTCAAAAGCTGCATGAAAGGAATGAGGATAATTACTGGCTTTCAGCTTTACTCAGCGTTAACAGCCTGTTAATGGATTTCGGCTTTAATGCTGCTGAAAGAAAGGAGTTCGTAATCGATGCAAAAAATAATTTCGCCCGGGAATTTGAAATAGACCGGAAGGAGAATAAGCCTTTAAGATTGCAACTCGATAAAAAATACCGGCAGCATAAGGCATTGATTTTTGAAACGCTTTCGGAGACAAACGCCAATGAAGACACGGAAGTAATGCGCGGGATATTTTCAAACCGCGCGATATCCAACCTAAGCATTATAGCAGAAATGACGCATCTTTTGTCTCCTTCAGATTTGAGAGAAAAAGCGCACAGCCTGAATCACATGAATCTTAACAGGATTTTTAACGGCAATTCAAGATTTCAGGAATTTGTCATCTATGATTTTTTAAGCCGCTATTACATATCTTCAATAAAGCAGAATGAAGCCGGGAAAAAAGCCAGATCCGTGAATGCATGAATAAGCAGAAACTCATCCTCGCCAACCACCAAGCCCCTGGTGACATTGTGATGCTGACAGCGGCAGTGCGCGATTTGCATCTGTGCTATCCCGGGCAATTCCTCACTGATGTAAGAACAAGCTGTCCCGCCTTATGGCAGAACAATCCTTACATCACACCGTTAAGCGATGCCGATAAGGATGCAAGGAAAATAGATTGTCATTATCCGCTTATTCATAAAAGCAATTGGCTTCCTTATCATTTTATTCACGGCTTTATCGAATATCTAAATGTGCAACTGAACTTGAGTATTAAGCCTACTGCGTTTAAAGGGGATATTCACCTTTCGGATGAAGAAAAACAGCCTCATCCCCGCCCCTTCTCCAAAGGAGAAGGGAGTCCGGACGGTATTCCTTTTCAGGGCGAGGCTTTTTGGCTCATTGTTTCAGGCGGCAAATATGATTTCACCATCAAATGGTGGGATGTGAAGCGTTATCAGCAGGTAGTGGATTATTTCAAAGGGAAAATCCAATTCGTGCAAGTGGGCGAGGATAAGCATCGTCATCCAGCGCTAAACAATGTGATTGACCTG
>JBGTFX010000095.1:0-7201 GCA_041747055.1 Balneolaceae bacterium | reverse complement strand
AAAAAAAGCCACAGCAATGGTCGAGGTGGTAAAAAATCAAACCGACCCGGTTCAGGCGGCAAAAAGCGAAGCGGAAGACGTCAAAGGTAACAAGCTACCAGACTGTGTACCGGACAGCTTGTCCGGTTGCGGTTAGTGTGTCATCCAGACATGATATTTCTATACAATCCAATATTAACGTACAACTCACGAATGCCCAATCGAGCTAGTGCTTGGTACAAATAGAAATACCACGGTCTAAGAACTACTCTTCTCGGGAAAGCTGCCCGAGATACTTTATCACACCGGCGGGTAGAAGCCCATTTCGTTCTCCTTCGACGATGACAGCCGTTCCGTTCACAAATACCCAATCAAACCCCTTGGCGTAGGTGTGTGGTTCTTCGAATGTGGCGGTGTCATTTATGTTGGCGGGATCAAAAATCAGCAGGTCGGCGGCAAACCCTTCGCGGACGAGTCCTCTTGGAGTTTCCACTTTTTCGGGATCAGAGAGTCCGGTCGTTTCGGCGGGCAAGCCACTCATTTTGTAGATGGCCTCTTCAAGGGATAATAAATTCTCCTCATTTACATACTGACGAATTATTTTCGCAAAACTTCCGTAACCACGCGGGTGGCGCATGGTAGGGCTGCCGTCGGAGCTGACCATCACGTTTGGATCTACTAAAAATCGTCGCATTACATCTTCATCCATCACAAAATACGCCGCACTTGCCCCTCCCGGTTTGATGTCGTCAATCAGCACATCTTCAAACGGTTTACCCAGCTCGTCTGCAACCTCTTTGAGCGTCATTCCTGCCCACGGCGCCGTTCCAATAAGAGTGGCTTCCGGTCCGTTTCGCGCTTCAATCCTATTTCTCAAATACTCTTCAAGGTCGGCTCTTTGCTCTCTTACAACCTCATCAAAATCATTTGGAGGCAGCGCCCATTCCGGAAAAACAATTGAAATTCCGGTAAAGCTTGCTGTGTACGGATAGACATCCGCAGTAACATTGATTCCATTACTGCGAGCCTCGTTCATTAGTTCAAGAACAGATTCTGCCTGCTGTGGATCATCGCCAAACACAATTTTTATATGTGATGCGTGGACATTTGCGCCCGATCCAAGTCCCTGTTCAAGGAGTTCGGTCACAGATTCTTCAATCTTATCATCGTCTTCGTTGCGCATGTGACTCATGATCAATCCATCGGCTTCCGCAACGACTTCGCCCAATGCAATTAGTTCGGGTAGATCGGCAAACGTACCGTGATCGTACTCAAGTCCCGTTGTCATTCCAAATGCTCCTGCATTCATGGCTTGTGTGAGAATTTCTCGCATTTCCTCGATATAACTTTCAGCCAAACCCGATTCCCGGGGCGCATCCACAAGCTGACGAAGGGTATTATGTCCTGCAAAGTACAGAATATTGGGTCCTGTTCCCCGCTCATCTACTTCATTCATCCATTCGTCTACATCACCCAAACCATCACTTCGGCCATCCTGACCAAGGCTAATTGTAGTGACTCCCATGGACAGGAAATTATCAAACCGAGGCGTACTGAGCGGATTTCCGTGGGAGTGAGTATCAATAAATCCCGGGGTGATGGTTTTTCCGTCGGCATCCATTTCACGCCTGATAATCTTGCCACCTGTGTTGATGTCACCGATTTCAACGATGACTCCATCATGGATTAAAAGATCGGCTTTGAATGCCGGACTACCCGAACCATCAATGATAGATCCGTTTGTAATCAGCAGATCGTAACGCTCTACATCTGCTGCACAGGATAGAAATGTGAGAGAGAAAATAAGAGCTGTGAAACTTTTTTTAAGCATTCGTAGAGATATGGATTAACATTGGGATTACATTTAAGTATATATCGGAGAAGAGGCATTGTCCAACGAAGTTATAAAATTTATTGTTGGATAGATAAATCGGCCATATTTACCACTTTTAGTTGATTGAATTTTTGGGATAACTTTATGAAACTGAATTGTTTACATTAAGTAAAAATGACTTAAACTCTAAATATTGTGTTACATGCTACGTACACTTCTGTATTGCATAATGATTCCACTTCTTGTCGTAAGCTGCAACAATGATGATTTAGGACCTGCTCCGGTGGGCGAAAATTATCAGGCTGAAATGGAGCAATGGGAACTTGATCGGGTTGAGGAATTAAAATCCCCAACTGGCTGGCTTCGTCTTGCGGGAATGTATTGGCTGGAAGAGGGAGAAAACAGTTTTGGGAGCGGAGATGATCAGGACGTTCAATTTCCTGAAGGTTCCATTCCGGAACACGCAGGATACTTTATACTGGAAAATGGACAGGTAACCCTTAAAACTGCTGATGGCGTTGAAATTACACACGAAGATGAACCCATAATGGAAAAGATGATTTTCGATGGTGATGAGGAACTCAATATTGAGCATAAATTTCTGGAATGGCTGGTAATTGAGCGAGATGGAGAAATTGCCATTCGCCTGTTTAACAAAGCGAATGAAAAAGTCGATAATTTTAACGGGTTTCCGCGCTATCCCCTGGATCCGTCATTAAAGCTTAAAGCCAAATATATACCCAATCCAGAGAATACTACCATCCCAATCATCAACGTGCTTGGACAAAATGTAGAGACTCCATCACCCGGAAAAGTTGAGTTTATTATTGGGGGGAAACAGTTTACCGTTGATGCACTTGAGGGCACTTCAAGGCTTTTTCTAATTATTGGTGATGAATCCAATCAAACCGAATCGTACCAGGCCGGCCGTTATATGTACATCGATTATCCCGAAGAAGGAAGTGAGTATACGGTTATTGATTTCAACAAGATCTATAATCCACCATGCGCTTATAGTTTATTTACTACTTGTCAGCTTCCGCCACCGAATAACCGGCTGGATGTTGCTATCGAAGCGGGCGAAAAGCGTCCCATTGACTGGCAAGGACTTTAAAAATCAGATTATGAAAAACAACATTACATGGCTTCTACTTTTAATGATGATCATATTTGTGGGATGTTCTCAAAACGAATTGGGTCAAGCTCCGGTTCCGGATAATTACGAACAGACTATTACCGAGTGGCAGGAGTACCGGATTGGAGTGTTAACCGATTCTACAGGCTGGTTGCGAATTAAAGATCTGATCTGGCTTGAAGAGGGTGAGAATAGTTTTGGCAGCGGAGATCAGGATATCCAGTTTCATGAAGAATCGATTCCTGATTATGCGGGCATTTTTACGCTTAATAATGGAAATGTGATGATGAATGTCGCGGATGGTATTAAAATTACGTATCAGGGTGAGCAAATAAGTGAAATGGAAATTTTTGATGGAGAAAATCGTCCGCGGGTGGAGCATGAGTCACTTATCTGGTTTGTAGATAGCCGGGGCGATGATCACGGAATCAGGATCTACGACAGAAATACCCCCAATGCGGATGCATTTACAGGATTTCCGGCTTACGAGCTGGATTCTGACTGGCACCTTCAGGCTCGATTTATCCCGTACGCGGATGGGAAAATGATCCCAATCATGAATGTATTGGGTGATGAAGTTGACAGGGAATCACCCGGTAAAGTAGAATTTTCTATCGATGGTGAGATTTACTCGGTGGATGCATTCGAAGCCCGTTCAGGACTTTTTCTAATGATTTGGGATGAGACCGCTGAAACTGAAACCTATCAGGCCGGACGATATATGATTATCCCTTTTCCGGATGAAAATGGAAATTCCATCATCGATTTCAACAAGGCGTATAATCCTCCGTGCGCATTTAGCGTGTTCACCACCTGTCAGCTTCCACCTCCACAAAACAGATTGTCTGTAGCTATTGAGGCGGGTGAAAAAAGGCCTGTTGGCTGGGTAGGGAGGTAACTGTTAATTATTAACCTGATTTCGAGTGGTATAGTCCCCCTTATTAAAGGGGGATTTAGGGGGATGTTTATAAGTACGTAGAAAACCCATGGACATCCCTCTAAATTTCACTTACGTGTTGTTCGCTTTCGCTCGGTGCGCTTCGCGTTCAAAAAATGAGCCCCTTGTTAGGGGAGACTTCTTTCTTAGATTTTTTAAAAAATATTATTCAAACTGAGGTTATTAATTAACTACTTCAAACCTTGTAGATCGGCTTTTTCCCTGGTGTGAATTTACATCTCGAACCTGAACTCTGAGTTCATATACTCCGGGTCGTAAATCGGCCGTTTCAATTTCAAGGTCTTCGATCAAACGCTCCTCTTCGCTGGTGAAATTCAGGGTTAAAACAAACTCTGTCAGCTCTGTGTCCACTTCCCCAAGCTCATCAACCGGAAGAATTCGATAGGTAAGCTCGAATTGCGAAAAGCCATTCGCCTGCATTTCCAAATTATAGACCTCAAAATGCAGTACCAAAGATTCCCGCCATGGTATTACCTGATTATTGGCTACTGTAAAATTAAAAGGCGAATCAGCATTTTCATGCACTTCATAACCTAATACCAGATCAGCAAACTGTAAGGAATCCGGGTTTGACTTTAAAGGCTCCGGCTGACGGAAATGTATGCTGCCCAGCCCACGTAGATTTTGAGGATAGGGCGTACTATATATTGGACTCGATCGCTCATCTGTATTTATCAACTGAACTGAGGCTGATTGATTTGTACGTTCTGTATGGGGAAACTCATATACTGTATACGATACACCTCTCATGGTATTTCGAAGCAATCGAATACAGGTTGTTTCACTAAATCGCTGAGTTACATTCCATTCCTGATCATAGAACTGAAGGCTGTGAGAAAGTTCATAGTTGGGCAACAGATCTTCAGTTCTTTCAGCGTCTTCAATATCTTCGAGAGTAATATTGGAGGGACGATTCTTGTTGAAATCTATTAAAAAAGCCTCTTTTGGATTACTTTCCACAAAGGTGATGAGATAAGGATTCCGGTCTTCACCCAAAAAACGATATTGATAGATTCCTACCGGCACAACAGGAATCTGCCGTTGATAAGTTGATACCTGCCTGGAGGCTTGATTTGATCTACTGTTAATAATCTCTATGGATTCAGCTTTCATGGCGAGATCCAGACCCTGTAACGCTTTCATTCCCTGTTCCAATAAAGCGTCTTTCATTGAGTTGAGACGGTTTTCAAAAAATGGATCAATGGTAGTCAACTGCTCGTAATAAAGCATTTGTAGTATCAAAGCAGGGGTGATTCCATAACGGGCAAATTCTACTAAATTCTCATCCCGGTACTTTTCGGGATTAAATGCACGCAAAGGGATAAAATCATCAACACTTGACTGAAGCTGAAATTGCTGCGTATTTACATTTGTACCAAAAATAAAAGGTAATGAGCTGTAAGTTCTACCTATTACATTATCATAAAACCAAATTTCATACTCCGGGTATCGATGAAAATCGTACACAGCATTTTCAAGAATTTCGGCCTGACCCGCAACAGATGGCTCCCGATTAAAAATTCGTTCTTCATCATCCTGTTCTCGTGGAATGATTTGCATTTGCAGCCAGGGCTTTACGTTCAAATCCTGAAGGGTTAATATTCCACGGCTAATTCTATCAGGAGATCCATATCGAATATAAATGAGTGCTCTGTCGTCGGTGCCATATATGGTTGAACTGTTTCTGGTAAATTGCTCTCGGGCTGATGCAATTCGTTGCCAGTGTTCAATAAGGCGTTCATTTACTTCGGTAGCAGGAGTTGGATCGAGCTGAACCCAAAAACCGGTCATATCCGAATGAAGTTTCCCGTTTTCATTTTCCCACCACTCCAGCCATTGACGGGATATACCATCACCAATAATGGGTTTTAGCCTCTCTATTTCCTGACGAATTGCAATTCGGCTGTTCACACCTACTCCGTTTGAGAGAGCTTTGTAGTACATATTTGTGGCAGATTCATACCGGCCAGAAATAGATTGATCTGTTACAACTTCGATATAATGGAAGCCTGCACGCGAATCAATTCGCTGAAATTCATCGTAATAATTTTCCCATTTATCCAGCGCCTGTTCAATGTGGCCCTGATATAAGAGCTCTAATCCCTTTTGATAAGGAGTTCGTGGCTGTGCTTCTAAAAGTTCTGAGCATAACAGAGAACCTAAAACGAACAGTATAATATGTAGGTGAAAATTGGCCGGTTTCATGAAGCGGTCAAATTATAGTTTTCGACAAAATACAACGATCATCACAAAACAGATAGTCCAATAACAAATCTCAGCAGGTTTTTACAGAATCACATAAAAATCGTTCTCAATTTTTAGTACATTGGGTAATATAAAACGTTCAGATTTATGTCCACAAACTATCGCGCTTTAACGCGTACATATCGACCTCAATCATTCGAAGACATTGTTTCGCAAGAGCATGTGAGTAGTACACTCAAAAATGCGATCAAGCAAAATCGATTGTCGCACGCCTACATGTTTTGCGGGCCACGCGGCGTGGGGAAAACCACTATGGCACGGGTTCTTGCCCGAACGATTAATTCAATCGGGGCTGATGTAGACGGTGAATCTCTCAATCAAACACTGAACATTGTTGAGATTGATGCTGCATCGAACAACAAGGTAGACGACATTCATCACCTGCGCGAAACAGTCCGGATTCCACCGCAGAACGGTAGGTACAAGGTTTTCATTATTGATGAGGTTCACATGCTGAGTAAGCAGGCATTTAATGCGCTGCTGAAAACACTTGAGGAACCACCCGGGCACGCAATTTTTATTTTTGCAACTACAGAGCCACACAAAGTTCTGCCCACCATTTTATCCCGTGTGCAACGGTTCGATTTTAAGCGTATTGCCGTTGACGAAATTGTAAGCCGGTTGCAAGAAATTTGCCGTAAAGAAGAGATTCTGATTGATGAAGAGTCCCTCCACGTAATTGCCAAGAAAGCCGACGGAGCGTTACGTGATGCTCTCGGTTTGATGGATCAGGCCATCGCCTTTTGCGGTTCCGATATCCGCTATCAGGAATTGCTGGAGGCGCTGAATGTGGTTGGACTTGATCAACTATTTGATTTTACCGCCGCCGTTCAGGAGCGCGATTCTGACAAAGGACTTCAGCTTGTTGATACCCTTTTGAAAGACGGTGCTGACATTCAGGAATTTTTGACATCGCTAACCGAGCATATTCGAAATATGTATGTTGCGGTAAAATCAAAGCGTCTGTATTTGGTTGATGCTACCGCAGATACGAAAGAGAGATACAAAAATGCAGCTCAACATTTTAGCG
>JBGTFX010000094.1:0-11271 GCA_041747055.1 Balneolaceae bacterium | reverse complement strand
AGTTTGTAATATCTACTTGGTCTAACAGCGTACCATTCTCTCTGACGAGTGCACCCAACCCTAACCAATCTAAAACTTTTAGTGCGTTGGGTTGCATCCAAATACCTGCTCCAACTTCATTTAGTTGTTTGGCTCGTTCATACACTTCACACTGAAAACCAAGTTTATTTAGGGCTAAAGCAGTCGTTAAACCTGCAATTCCTCCACCAATTATTGTTATTTTCATTTGTGTCATTTTTTAAGTTACTGCCAACCGTTTAGGTATTTATGCAGGTGTGGGATTGGCATCACTTCTGCTGATTGAAAAAATACTGATGCCGTGATATTCTCACGCTTAATTTATAACGTTCTACCACACTTGCATAAATACCCAGGTTGTTGCGTGTTGCGTTCCGGCTACTTGATGGGATACAGATACAAAACATTTCTACACTGATCTATTTATTTAGTAAGGAAATGGATAATGGCTTGATTTGATCCCTCGGCATTGTCGAGAAACATTTCATGTCCCGCATTTTCTATGATTATTCTTTCGTTATCAGGGAGCAGTCTTGCTAAGTGCCCGTCTATCAAATCATTAAAATTACCTGCGCTCAATGCTCCTGAAAGCAGGAGCGTTGGGACGTTCAGTTGCTTTACCTTTTCAACATCCACTCTGGGGAAAGCGTCAGAAGAAACGGCAAGTGCCTGCCACTCTTTGGCGTTTTCGATAAAAAAGGTCCTCCATTCTTGCGGAATAGAATCGAAGGGTTTTTGGAAATACCATTGAGCGGTAAATTCAAGACCCGCCTGTTCACCTTTTTCTGTAAATGCCTTACCTAACGGAACCCATATATTTGCCATAAACTTTTCCATCACTCCTTTACCATCGGGTATTTCAGGAAGCCACCTCAACAAGGGGGGTTCTGCCAGTATCAGCTTTTTTACTCTTTCAGGATGTTCAAGTGCAAACCAGAGAGCCGTATAGGCACCGTAGGAATGGCCAAGTATAAAAGCCTGTTTAATGTTAAGTTTATCCATTAGCTCTAATAAATCCTTTGCCTCAACAATGGCTGAGTGGTCTGGCACAGGTTCATTTTGGTTTGGGTAATTATACCTTCTGCTATAGGTGATCACCCGGAAATTCAGCAACAAAACCGAATCTTGTTCCTTCCAGTACCTTATATCGGTCAAGCTGCCATGAATAAGGATAAGAGGGTATCCCTCACCTATACTATTGTAATGAATCTGGACGTCTTGAAGATTGGCAAGTTCAAATTTTTCAACCTTAGTACCAGAACGACAAGAAGAAAGAACAAGCCCTGATGCCAAAAGGGTAAATAAAAAATATATACTCATTCCATTTTTAAATGCTTTAGTCATAGTTGTTTAGTTTATATATGTATTGATTTTATTCAAATTAGAAGTGATAAGTTGTCATTGACTAAGTTTTAAGACAGAATTTTTTTCTGTAATGTATTCTCTGCTGTGCCCGGCATGGGTGCCTTGGCTTACAGGAATGTAAGTCATAAATCTTGAGGGTGAAAGTCCCTAATGGTTTCCCGCTGGAGAGCGGGAAACCATTAGCAAGTCGCAAGGGCGTTGCGGGTAACCGCAAGTCTGAAGGAAGCGAGACTGTCCCGCACGTGCGGGAGTACTGACGAACAGGAACCGTATATGAGGCGTAGTGAGCTGGATGAGCAATCACATCAATGTGATGTCCAGAACGCCGAAAGGTGAATGCTCGCTGCGTAGATACGGCAGGCATCGGAGGTAAGAAGGCACTCTTACCCGGGGAGATCCTGGCTACATGTTGTAGTCAGGAAGTCAGCCAAGGCCATAGTACTTCGGTTTAAAATCCGGAGGAAGGGCTGAACGTCGTCCTCTTTGAAATTGAATTGGGAGCAAGGCGGCAAAACGGATAGTTTTCCGGCAGCCATGTAGCCCAGTATGAAAGTAGGAGATAGCTTCAACCGGTGAAAAGAGCGGTTGAAATGATGGATAACGAACCGCCGTATACGCGATCCGTACGTACGGTGGTGTGAGAGGCGCACCGTGAGCTTATTGCTCACGGCCGTCTACTCGATTGTGCGGTCGTTTTTCTTTTCATATTGACATAAAGCTCTTCTATGCCTTTTCTACTTTCAATTAATTTTATTCCTGTTATACTTGCCTTTTTAACATTCCATATCTTAGGAATTGTAAACTTTCCTTTCGATAAAGAATACAACCAAATTAAGTCTATAAAGTTTACAAATAGGTTTAGTCTATAAAACAGTGATGGATTTATAATCTCAAACCCCATTTTTTGTAATGTCCGATTGTTGAAGAAATATGATGTCCCAACAATATTTACTGTTGCAGGTATTTTTTTATTCTCGATTAGTCTGACTAGGTTTAATAAGCCTTCTAAGTGATAAATTAACAACCTATTTCTCAATTCAATTCCTGACTTATATTTTCTCATAACAAATAGATAGTCAAAACTACCGCCACTATGTAAATCAATCTGACGGTCATTCGCCATATATCCAAGTAGCATTGGTGAATAGTATTTGTAAACGCCAATAAGCTTAAAAAATGGTGTAAATGCGAATTGTACAATAGGGACACAAATAATTAATAACAAGTAAAAAATTGGCTTAGTATATCCAATTTCTAGTACAATAAGTGCTGGAAAAAACCCTAATAGTAAAAGTAAAATCGCTTCAATCCATTGCAAGATATTTGGCTGTTTATAGAAGTCATTCATTGTCTTAATGCCGATTTTCTTTCGTCCTTACGTCCATAGAAGTATGATATTCTGTTCTCCACATCGTCATAGGTTACTGCTTTTTTGTCTTTATGAAATTCAAAGAAACTTAAAAGTCCAAAGTCGCCTGAACACATTGCAGTATGAGCTAATAATGTGCCAATAATTGTAAGCGTCCAGTTTGGATTTACTAAAAAAAATAAGACTATCAAAACTATGCTGATTACCATAAAAGGAGCAAGTGCAACAATTTCAAATTCTTTCTTGTTAGCAACAAATTTGTCCGCAAGAGCCATAAAATAGAATTTCTTCAGATTTGCGTCATAGGATGTATTTGTCGCGCCCTGCGATTTGTATGCTAGAACGTGAATGTATTCGTGAAGTGGTAACAATAGAAAAGCAATAGCAAGTCCATACGAAAAATGAGTAAACCTGTCGCCTAGGTTAAAGTCTGGCAGATTATATCCATAAACAAAAAAATAGCCCGCAAGTCCAAAAACAACTATGTTACTCAGGTAGTAAAATACAGAATACTTTGTCCTCTTTTTCATATAAGTCCGCACGAATGGCACAAGTTCTTTGTGTTCTAACTTGTCAAGCAGAGTATAACCGTTTTCTGTTAATTCGTCTGGTCTAATTTTCATTTCACGGTGTCGTTTTAAAATGCCGCATAACGGTTCATGGCTTGTGCTGCCGGGCAAAACCTAAATGTAGGACAACAAACCCAAACCGGTCAGCACGAAGCCATTGTTATACATTTGATTTAGTCCAAATACAGTATCGAAACTCCTCCTCAGTTAAAAGTAAATGTTCAGCTGATCTTCTTAAAATTTGTACGACCTCATCTTTGAGGTATCCAAAATACTTTAAACGAGCTGACAAAGCTCTCAAAAATGATCTGCCAGAAAATGTACACATAAATGCAACTGATTCATTAGACAAAAACTTCTTATTATCAATTCTTTCTGGATCATTTTTTGAAGGGCCAATTCTTCTGAAGCTCAATTGCTGAATTGCAAATGGTTGGGAATGCGTCATAGCTGATAAAACTCTATAAATTGTCGATTCTCCCAACTCAGATTCGCAAATATCAGTAGCACTTGGAAGGTGAACACCAATTTTTGTAGGCACACCATTTGAATTAATCTTAATTTCGACACCTGCTTCTTCTGCAGTTTCTAATAGTCTTCTATATGAATTTTCTAGAGGTGTAACAATTTCAGGGGCATTTTTACTCAAACGGGATTGTTCCTGGATACCTTTTAGTCTGAATGCTAAACTTCTGCAGACTCGTTGATGTGCTGAGATGTCAGGCCTACCGAGCCAAATACTATTTGCAGAGCACTCCATGACACCTCTAGCTAAACTCCATGGCGCAATCGTTTCAACTGGTTCAGTCAGAGTTTTAACAATACCAGACATGTAGTCAGCAGCACCTTCTAAAACTAGGTAAGATTGGTCCTGAGCCGTTTTTATGCTAATCCTCCGATGAAAACTTTGAAGCTCTTTAGCTGCAATAGAATCGGGAGCTGGTTCATGATTAATCGCATTTACCAGTGTTGCAGTTTCTGATAACAATCCATCAAGAGCATCTCTCATTCTGTTGACTCTTTTAAGATTAAGCATCTGTACTATTGATTAGTTTAAATGTATAACGGTTTGGCGGTTGTGCGGTGAGGCGATACCTGACCAAAGCCTAGAAGCCAAAACGAATCCGCACGAACCGCTGGTTATGCCTGCCTCATTCTACGAGTTCAACTCTGAGCTTTTTTCCAAATGCCCGGGCATATTTCTCCAAAGTTGAAAGCCTGATATCTTCGGCGTGGTTCTCGATTCGTGAGATGGCTGTTTTTTTAGTATTCAGTTGTTTGGCGAGCTCATCCTGAGTTAGACCTGCTTCCTCTCGGGCTTGTTTTAAAAGTACACCAATTTTGAAACTGCGAAATCCTTCATCGTAGCCTTCGGCAAACTCGGGATCTCGTTTTTTACGGTCGCTGATATAAGCTTGTAAATCACTCATGTTTTACCTCATTTTCGGGACAGATAATCAGCTTTACGCTGCTCTGCAAGTTTAATTTCTTTCTTTGGTGTTTTTTGTGATTTTTTGGAAAATCCATTCGTCAGGATGATAAATTCATCACCATCAATGAATCCAAGAATTCTAAAACTGTTCGATCCGATTCTTGCCCTAACCTCCCAAATATCATCTGTGCTTTTCAATTTTTTGAAATATTGAACCGGAACCTGATCCAGTCTTTCAACCAATTCAAGTACCCAGGTTACTTTCTGAGCATGTTTAGAACTCAGTGAGTCTAAAAACTCTTTTACGGGAACTTTGCCTGATTGGGTTTTATAGAATTTGATTTCTTTCACAGAACAAATGTTAACAATTATGTTAACTTGGTCAAGTGCTATTTTATTGTAATTTCATTGTCATACAGATTCGGGAGTATATTTGATAGCTTTAAATAATACTATCAGTACATATGCCAAGTAGACGCCAATATTGATAAAAGCGATATGAATAATTTGCGATTCAAAATGAAGGGACTGTCCCGTTTGACTCATATTAAGCATAACAAAATAAGTTAGAAGTAGTGCAATGAGAAAGAACACTCCAAGCGTGAAGCAAAGCCAAATATGAGTTCTCAAGTTTTTCATAAGACATTTTTTAGAAAGAAGGCATAACGGTCCACCGCCTAAGCGGTGAGGCAACCAAATTTACAGAAGCTCCAAATCGCAAACTCGTCCGCTTGAGCCGCTTGTTAACCACCGAGGATAACTAAAGTTTAGAAGAAGAAAAATTTTGCCGGAAATGGCGTATCGTTAAGACTTCTATTATATCAGGGTTTATTTCATAAATGACCCCATAATTTTTATGAACAACGATCTCCCGGATTTTGTCATTTTTTAATTCTGGCAATACTCTACCTAATTTTGGATTTCCTTTTAATTTTTCAATATTTGCTTCGAACAGATCGATAAGATTCAATGCCGCATCAGGATTATCCTCAGCAATGTACTCGAGAATTTCTTTAGTTTTGGTTCTGGCTGTTGGCGACCAAATAATTTTCATGAGGTATATTTGGCTCTCAATTCACTAAAAAACTCTCCCTGGCTAATACCTTCGCCATTATCTAATTCCTTTCGAGCAGTGGATATTTCTTCCAATAACTGAATCTTATCAAGTAGTTTTTGATAATCTTCTACATCAATTAATACTGCAGAGCTTTTACCATGTTGGGTAAGAACAAGTGGTCGTCGTTTTGATTTAACACGCTCTATGTAAGAGGCTGCGTTAGCTCGAAAATCTGAGAGTGATCGAATATCTTGGTCAAGTTGAATTTGCGACATGATTCAATTGGGTTAATTTACGTTCTATTAAAAGTACGTAATTTAGGACAAAAAAGTATGGATTTTCTCTCTAATAAAAGGTGGTTAACATGTATTTATTTTCAGGGCTGTACACCCCGCTATTTATCAAATAGTAATCCAAATATTCTATTCGTGCAAACTAATCAAGATAATTGTCCGAATAATAGTTATCGGCAGAATCAGTATGTCCGAATAAAACGCCGATAAAAATTTTGAATTTTCTGTAAGGAATTTCTTTTTTCGGGCTCATACAAGTAAAAAGGTATGAAAAAGAAAAAATTGATCGATCAACTTAAAGAGGAGATAAGAAGACGAAATTACAGCTATAGTACCGAAAAAACGTACTCACAATGGATTGTCAGGTTTGTTCGATTCCATAATTATACTCATCCTAAATTTTTGAAAGAAAATGACGTTGTGAGTTATCTGAATTATCTGGCCAACGATCTGAATGTGGCAGCATCAACTCAAAATCAGGCGTTGTCGGCCATTGTGTTTCTTTACTCACACATTTTATCAAAGCCACTTGATCATCTGGATAAACTGAAAAGGGCAAAAAAGCCAAAGCGCTTACCTGTTGTGCTAACTGAACAAGAAGCGATGGCCATTATCAATTCAATGAATGGCGTTCAGAAACTAGTTTTAAGCCTTTTATATGGATCGGGATTGAGAATTTCTGAAGCCCTGAGACTCCGTATACTGGATCTTGATCTTGACTACAAACAAATTACCGTGCGTAATGGAAAGGGGTTACAGGATAGGGTTACAATGATTCCGGACACTCTGGTAGATAAAATCAAAATTCATATCCAGAAAGTGAAAAACCTTCATAGGTTAGACCTGGGAAAAGGATTCGGCGAAACCATTCTTCCAAAGGCACTTGCCCGTAAATATCCCACCGCTGCTAAAGATGTTCGATGGCAATATTTATTTCCCTCAAAAAAAAGATCGGTCGATCCTCGATCGGCAGTTCGCCACCGGTATCACATTTCACAACGAGATATCAGGCGAGCAGTCCGTAGGGCAGTAAATAAACATCAGATTCACAAACATGTGACACCACACACGTTTAGGCACTCATTTGCAACTCATATATTAAGTAGTTGTTACGACATCCGAACCGTGCAAGAATTGCTTGGCCATAAAAGCGTAAAAACTACTATGATCTATACACATGTACTTAATAAAGGTGGTCACGGCGTTAAAAGTCCGCTGGATGGTTGAGGTACAACACATTACCCAAAATCCCCCGCTTTCCAACGCTCTGCTAATCGCTGTTCATTTACTCTTTTTAGATGACTCAGTTGAGATTCACTTAATGATGCCACCGTCATCTCGCGTTTGCCGATGGTTCTTGCGGGCTGCCGGGCGACATGCCATCCTGCAATCGACATGGCTGCCCGGCCGGAACTGGCGGAGCTGTAGGTACTTAGTATGGCATTGGGTGAGGAGTGGGCCGCTATCTTTTGGAAGAGATCAGCAGTCCATCCCTCAGGGTTGGATTCGGGGGAGAAGGGATCATGTAAAACCGCATCAAAAGGTTTTGGGGAATTGGTTTTTGGCGGCAGCACCATCTCATCAAACAGCCCGTAAAAGAAATGCACATCTACCTGTTCTTTAATTTTTATGAAATTCCAACCCGGCTGAAGACCGGAGAAAATGTGGCTTAGAATATTTGGGTAGTCAATGTGATTGAGATCTTCCCCAAAGTTTAGGTTTTTTGCTGTTTCGGGATCGATGGGGTAGGCGTCCACGGTTGTGAATGAGACTTTAGAATCAAAACCGGTTTTCTCAATGTAATCAAGAAGCAGTACCAAGTTGAGTCCTGTACCAAAACCAATTTCCAAAATACTGAGGGGTTCTCGGTTTAGGATGATTTCTACCAACTTATTGGATTCAAAATAGATGAACCGACTTTCAGCAACAGCGCCGCTACGGCTGTGATAGGGCTGCTCGAACTGAGACGAGTATAGCGTGGACGATCCGTCGCGGGTTGGCTGTATGATGGGTTTATCGGGCATGATAGAATGTATAGAACCTTAGATCGAAATAAAACAGGATGCAACTTCTCAACCTGATCCATCTCAGGACAAATATCTGCCGTGCCTATGGCACTTTTTCCCACTATTCACTTCGTTCAACCCGGGATTGAAATCCCGCGCTACAATATCGGATGTGCCTATCGGCACTGGCACATGGTGGATATCATCCCCCAAGAAATCACTTTCCTTTCATTTAGCTATCGGACGGGGACGTCCGAGGTACGTAACCCGGAGCTCCTGCTCCGGGTGTTTCTTTTCGCGGAATCTAACCCGTTCGTAAAACTATACTCATCAAAAAAGAAAAAGAGGTAAAAAGCATCATTTACTTTCGATGATTCTCGGACGGTGACGTCCGAGGTACGTAACCCGGAGCTCCTGCTCCGAGTGTCTCTTTTCGCGGAATATAACCCGTTCGTAAAACTATACTCATCAAAAAGAAAAAGAGGTAAAAAGCATCTCTTTCATTCGATGATTCTCGGACGGTGACGTCCGAGCTACACTACACCACTTCAGCCACAGGCTCCTGGAGCTCAGTGAGTTTGAATATTTCGATGATGTTTTCGCGGGTTAGTGGACCGTCAGCTGCAAGTTCATCTTTCCCGCCGCCATATATTTTGATGGCATAGTCGGCTACATCACCAAATGCTTCTTCTGAAATATCCTGATCAGATAGCCGCTCGTAAAGGTGGTTCTCTTTCAGCCATCCTTCAAAATGGGTGATAAAAATCATGGCGTTTTCTTTTTGATCGTCTTTTGCGATTCCAAAAAGCCGTTTTGCAAGAAGTGCCATTCGGTCAATTACCCGATCGTTGTTATATAACCATCTGAAATAAGCCGGGTAGAGAATGGCCAGTCCGCGGCCGTGTGCCAGGTTTGGATTTTGTCCACTGAGTGCGTGTTCCAAATTGTGCAGCGTAAACGGTGCGGCGTTTCTTCCGGATACCTGCATTCCATTTAGCGCCATTGTGGATGCCCACAACAACTGACCCCGGAGATGTTCGCTTTTTGGTTCGAGTTCAAGTTTCGGGAGGGTATCAAGCACAACTTCCATCACACCTTCGCTGTAGCGGTCGGCTAAATCAGAATCGTTGCCGCCGAGCAGATAGTTTTCAAAAACGTGGCTCAATATATCGGATGCGCCATCGCGGGTGGTGGTTTTTGGCAGTGAGGTGTGATAAGCAGGGTTCAGCCAGGATGCGGCCGGCTTCATAAATGGATAGCTGACCGGTGATTTCCCTTTCACTTCAGGATTCGAAATCACCGCATGGGCCGTGACTTCCGATGCCGTTGCGGCAGTGGTTGGAATACAGGTGACGGGCAGGGCACCTTTTATCTGACGATATTTGGGTCCGCCAACGGTATATGGCCAGATGTCGTCAAGATCATCATGAATCAATCCGGCTATCGCTTTGGATGCGTCCATCACCGATCCGCCGCCCAGGGCAATCATAAAATCAACACTCTCATCTTTGCCAAATTTTGCAGCTTTATTGATGGTTTGCGCGTGAGGATTGGCTTCAATTCCTTCGAACAGCACAAAATCTACACCAACGTTTTTCAGGTGATCTTCCACTTCTTTTAGGTAGCCCATCTTCTTAACGCTTCCACCACCAATCACTATCATCGCTTTTTTTCCGTAGGAGGGAAGTTGTTCAAAAAAATCGGACGCTTTTTCTTTTCCGAAATAAATTCGAGTGGGAATATGCAGTTCAAATGGATTCATAAATCTCTATATTTGGTTGAAAAGTTTCTTATTTCTTACCCTTTAACAATAATCAAAGTTAACCCGTTCTACAATGGCAGATTTAATTCGCACCATTCAGCAAAAAGCACAAGATCATTTTGATTATATGGTGCAAACCCGCCGCTACCTTCATAAAAATCCGGAGATCAGTTTCATGGAGCACGATACTACCGATTATATTTTGCATGAATTAAAAAAGCTGGGGATTGAAACCCATCGTCCGCTGGAAACGGGTTGTGTGGGAATTATTGAAGGGAAAAAGTCTGACAGAGTTGTTGCTCTGCGTGCGGATATTGATGCATTGGCCATGGAAGAGGAGGGAGATCATAAAAAAGAATTTACCTCGGAACGTCCCGGTGCAGCTCACTGCTGCGGTCACGATGCACACACCGCCAATTTGCTGGGGACAGCCAATATTTTAACGGAAATGCAGGACGATATTGACGGCAAAGTGCTGCTGATTTTTCAGCCGGCGGAAGAGACATTACCGGGCGGTGGGCGACTGCTGTGCGAAACGGGATTTTTGCAGGAGCAGGGCGTTCAGGAAATTTATGGAATGCACACCAATCCGAATTATAAACCGGGAGAAATCGCATCTAAGCCGGGTGCAATGATGGCGCGGCCTGATGAGTTTGAAATTACCCTGAAAGGCGTGGGGGGTCACGCCGCAACGCCACATTTAACTGTTGATCCGATTGTGCTTATGGGGCAGGTGATTACACAATTCCAAACGTTGGTCAGCCGCACAATTGATCCCACCGAACCCGCTGTTGTTACCATCGGACGAGTCCGCGGTGGAACCACCTACAACGTGATTCCGGCATTCGCTGAGATGATTGGAACAGTACGTACCTTTTCGGAAAAGAATGCCTACTTAATTCGTGACAGGATGGAATCGATTGTAAAAGGTATTATGGAAGGTGCCGGGGGTGGATACGAATTTGAATTTAATGAAGGCTACCCTGCAGTGACAAATGACCCTGAACTGACCGAGCACTTAGTAAACTCAGCCAAAGCTATTTTGGGTGAACAATCAACCCACGAAATGTCGAAACCCATTATGGCCGGTGAAGATTTTGCGTTCTATCAAAAACACTTTACCGGGGCATTTTTCTTTTTGGGAAGCGGGAGTGATGAAGCCGATTCCAAATGGAGCTGGCACCATCCCAAATACAATGTAGACGAAAAATGTTTCCTCACGGGTTCTGCACTGATGGCGTCGCTGGTTTTGGGGAAGAGATAGAAATATTTGAAGAGAAAAATAAAGAAATATGTCATACCGGACCCAGATCCGGTATCTCCTGGACACCCCTCACTCGATAAATCGTGGACTCCCCTCAAGGGAGATTTAAAGTCCCCTTCGAAGGGGGAAGGTGAAC
>JBGTFX010000093.1:0-9842 GCA_041747055.1 Balneolaceae bacterium | reverse complement strand
TCCAATACCGACATTTCCATTTCCCCTCATCGCAAGAACAAGAGTGCCTGTAGAGAAATCAGTATTCTCATACGTATAAAACCTGAGGCCCCATCGACTTGAGCCTTCGTAGACCGAAGCAATTCGATTAAATCCAAGATCCAACCGTTCTTCATCCCCTACATCCCACCAGCTTTTCCCACCAATACGCGCAATCGTACCTGAGTACCCATGCCCAAAATCCTTAAAAATAGCTAGTTTTGAACCCGGACTCGTCGTTCCAATACCGACATTTCCGTTTTCAACGACGGTCAATCCTTCGCTTTGGGAACTCTGGGCCCATCCTGTATGTGTGACAAGGAGGAGTCCTGTTACTAACAATAGTTGTATGCCTTTTTTCATTTTCTCTTTGCATTAATTACTGTTTACATCTAACTTTTTCTCAATCGTTTCCAGCCGATGTCTCAGTTGCCGATTTTCCTGCGCCAATCCCTCATTCTTCCCAACAAGACGCTCAATCTGTTCCTGAAGTCTGCGTTGATTGTTTCCTATATATTTGCTCGTGTTCTCCTGCTCTATTACATACAGCGTAAGCTCTTCAATCTTCTGCAGCAGTTTCATCTGCAGTTCACCTACTTTGACTCCGTCGCGGATCATCTCTTCGTCAGATGGAATCTCCGGCAGGTGTTTATTGGTTTTTAGGAAGGCTTCTAATTCATGGAGTTTGGACAGGTGATAATCTTCTTCGAATACAAAATCGGCTCCGATATTTTCTTTTACTATCACTTCCCGGAATTTACCCGTTCCATTTACCGTGAGTTTTTCGTCGGGAGTGGTCGTGCCGATGCCCACGCTGCCATCATTCTCTACTGTAAATTTTACATTCGAGTTCGCTTCAGAAGTACCACTCGACAACCTCAGTATTGGATGAGATAAGTTGGAAGATACCTGATTAATATATACTGCTGCCCCGGTACCTGACTTTATAAAATGATGATAATCCGTATTTGTGGTACTGCTTTTGTAGACACTGGACAAGGTTGTACCAACAATATGAAGCTTTTCAGAAGGAGATGTAGTACCAATGCCAACATTACCGGCCGTGAAATGCGCTTGAGTACCGTCGATAGAATAGCCCCGGATTATCGCCTTCTGATTACCTGAATCATCAAAAAGGTTTAGATAACCACCGTTATTATTTGAATGCCCGCCAATCCACACCTGTGTTCCTGCGGAATTAGAAACTCTATACCTTGCCACATCACCAAGAATCTCTAACTTTACATTCGGATTCGTTGTACCTATTCCCACATTGCCCGAGTTGTAGTATATATCTGAGCCGAATGTTTTCCACTGAGCATTTACATCCACTTTAAAAAAACAGAGTACACATCCCAGCAACAATATTATTTTCCATTTCATAGGGATCCTCTTTTCCATTACAACTGATTGACCGACCGGCCAAAGGGTCAATTTTGCCTTAATAATGCATCCACTTTACTTTCCAGACTTTCAATTCGCTGTAGCCGTTCCTGGGCCTGCTCCTCGAGTTCAATCACATAAAGTGTCAGTTCCTCAATTTTTTGCAACAGTTTTATCTGCAGCTTCCCTACGCTGACTCCATGTTCGATCATCTCTTTCGCAGAAGGAATCTCAGGAAGATGTTTGTTCTTCTGAATATATTTTTTTACTTCAGCAAGGGCAGGCAGCCGGTAATCCCTTTCAAAAACAAAATCAGCTCCCACATTTTCCGTAACGATGATCTCTTCAGCTTTTGCCGTGCCGTTAACTGCTATATTACCCCCGAATTCGCTGCTTAAATCCGTATTGATTTTCATAGCCATCAGGTTGGACGTGCCATCCGAAAAATCAATGATAAAAGGCCGTTACTCTCCAGTTCCTCTTTTCTGGATTCTGATTCCATGCTGCCGTGAGCTGTTATACCCGTTATTATACAAATCAAAAAATTCTGAATTGCTCCCTCCGGAATTTCCCCGGTATAAAGCAAGAGTAGCTTCAGATTCATCTATAGCGGGATTGTTCACCGCCTGCCCTGCAACTTGTACCACCGCAAAGGGTGTGCTGAATGTTTTTATATTCATCATCAGCAACGGATCTACCCCTGATGGAAAAAATCTCCAGTTGGAGGTTTTGTCAGAATTGACAAAACCGTACGAACCGTTTACGTCAACACTCCCGTTTACCTGAAAATCATTATCTCCAATTCGGTTTGGACCATACGGAGGGGTTCCAATACCTACCCTGTTATCAAACTGGGCAAAGTTATCTGTGAGCCAGAGCCAGCCGGTAGTAATCCGGGTATTGCCATTTACATCTAAAGGATAAGCAGGAGTAGCAGTTTCAATGCCTACATTCCCGGAATTATAATAGGTATCCGAGCCTGTGGTCTGCCACTGGGCGGCAACTTCAGTATTAAATAACCATAAAAAACATACCAAGAATAAATTAATCTTCCACACCATAGAATTATTTGTTTATTTAAAGATCAAGTTTTTGTGTCTTCGATTTTAATCCCTCATTTAGATTTAAAACTATTTTTTCACTTATTCACTCCCAAGATTTAGTCCCGAATTTTACTCCTGAATTTTTTGAATTTTTACAATTAATAAGCTTTAAAAAGTTTTTAAGGGGCTTTTACTCTACCTGATTACACTCAAGGCAGACTTTAGAAATCTGATTTGATTGGATGATAGGGTACAACGGAGCTTTATTACCCCAGTTCGATTATGAACTTTTTAATTGTAGGATGGCGGGGAAGCTGCAAACGAGCCACGAAGTATACCTTCGCAAATGGTGATTCTTCGAACCCATAGAGAAGAAGTTCCAATTCACATTCGCCACTAATGTTTCAAGATTACATCTGATTACTTTCCAAATTCAGAGGGCTGAAAGCATGAGATAATCTCAGCCCTATGACAGGTGGGAGAACACGCAGGCTGAAAGCCTAAAGTAGGCCAAATTTAAAGCTGAAGGACTCCTGTTTTAAGAATTTCAGTCTCCTTATTTCTGAAAATTATGTTACCTCCCAGACGCTGACAGGAACCCCGTAAAAAACGCGGGCATGCTTTCAGGTCAATTATTTTGATACAGGGATTAGAGAGCAAAGAAACTTTTACTGGATCACATTCATCAACTCAAAAACAGGAAGGTACATAGAAACGATAACCACCCCGATAATAAGTCCAATAACCACAATCATTGCCGGTTCCAGGACGGATGTAAGTATGTCGAGGTCAGCATCCATCTCCTGCTGATTGGTGTTTGCGATATGCAGCAACATAGTGCTTAATTCTGAAGTCTCTTCACCTACGGTAATCATCTGCACAATAACAGGAGGAAACAACCCTGTTTTGGAAACCGACCGTGCAAGACTTTTCCCTTGTTTTATGGATTTCGTCATCTGTTTTATGGCCTCGTTAAGGTGTATATTTGAAAACGTTCTTCTGGTAATTGTAAGGCCCTCAACAAGACCAATTCCGTTGTTTAAAAGCGTTCCTAATGTTTGACAAAATTGGGTAACATTTGTTTTCCTGTAAAACGAACCCACAATAGGTGTATATAACATAATATGATCTTTGATTCCGGCTACGGATGGTTTTTTCAAAATCATTCGCATAAATATCCATACAAGGGGTATTGCGGCCAAGAACCATAAAAAATATTCCATTAACACTGAACTTAGTAAAATCACATATGAAGTCGCGGCCGGCAAGGCAGCATTATAGTCGGCATACATTTCTGCAAATGTTGGGACAATTACCGTCAGCAGAAATACTAAAACCAGAATGGTAATTCCAATTATAAAAACCGGGTAGGCAAGTGCCTTACGGACTTTTTGTTTAAGACTGTTTCTTTTTTCCATGTATTCATCCAACTTTTCCAATACTTCTTCGAGAATACCAGCAGTCTCTCCAATTTCTACAAGATGAATATATAAAGAGTCGAATGCTTCCGGGTAATTAGCTAAAGCCGATGCAAAACTTTTTCCACCTTTAACATCGTTAGTCAGTTTTTCCAGGATCTCCCCGAAGCGACGATGAGAGATCTGTCCCCTCACTACATCCAGTGCTTCTACAAGAGATATGCGGGCACGAATCATCACTGACAGGTATCGTGTAAATTCGTATATTGATTTTTCCGGTATGCCGAACAAGAAAAAGGAGCGCCGGCTCGTGGATTTACCTGCCGGTAAGTTTTTCTTTTTTTTGCGGGAAATTGTTTGTGGAAGCTGGGCCATTTTGACTCTCGTTATTTAGCACTGACAATGATGTTGTCTTGTAAAAATCTCCAAATTATTAGCACGTTCTTTTTTTATTTAGCATCATTAACCGGTATTAATTGTAAATTTTTCGGGTAAACGGTCAATAATTGACCCAAGAATAGGATACTCGCGGATAAACCATTCTTGATACAGATAAAGTGTCATTTTTTGCTGCAACTGTTAGGTCTATACCAATTGCATATCTGGCTTTTTGCATTAAACCGGCCTCTTCATCTTTCCCCGCCCATGCATCAATTTTATAAAAATCAAGACTAACAATTTCAATTTCGCCATGCGAAACAGCACGATCATTTCTTAACAATTCACCTTTTCCAACTGTATAAACACGTATTAAATCCTTCCCGGTAAGTAATACCAAGCGATCACCTTCTACATCGTGTATTTCCCGGGCCCGATAAATTTCATTTGACAAACCGGTTATCAAAACATGCACTTTATTTACAATCTGTATATTTCGGTTCCACTTCTCGTAATATTCCTGCCCGAACACCCATACAGACATCGCCATGGCAAACAATAAGCCGGCTATTGCAATTACTGTCAATAATTCTGCCAGAGTGTATCCTTGTTCATCGGCCAGATAGCCCTGTATGTCATTCAATACTTTCATTTCCTGGAGTATATTCAAGTCTTGTAGTTGACAGGTGCAGTACCGGTTCAGGTTTATTTTTTTGAAAAACGTCTACCCTAATCAAAACCAGGGAGCCGTCTGTTTCAACAACTCTTTGTACTTCCCATCCCTCTGCCGGATGGATCAATGTATCTGACCAGGCACGATTCAGCAAAGTACTCTCCATTGTATATTGAGCATAATTCAATGCCTGAACTTTTACACGCGCTTGTTGATTTATAGAGATAGTTGCCATAAACCCGATAATGGGTACTAGAACTGTCAACAATAAAGCTAATGCAACCATTGTCTCCACCAAGGTGGATCCCACCTCAGAATCTCTGTTGCAGCGAAAAGGCCGGACACAAAATTCCATCAGATGTTTTACTGCCCACGGCAAAAAATCTTTCATATATGTTCTGATTTTCGTTCCGGTTTTAACCTGCAATTTACTTCGTGGGAATCGCTTCACCCAAAATTCATCCATGAATCATTTTTGGAGTGCCAATACTTAAATCGGTTATTATTTTTTGCGATGTAAAGCGGGTTTGCCATCAATTCTCTATCTCCTCCCGGTAAAGTATTTCGAACTCCGCCTCCTCAGAAAAACCAATAGGTACTGCAAAGGGGGAGGGACGGTCTGCAATATTAATTTGGGCATCTTTTAACCAATTCAAATACGTTGTTGGAGAGTTATAGAAATAGAACTGGTTTGTCATTACAGTTCCATATACCGTACCACTCATTTCTGTACGTGATGTATTGTAAACAGCCCCCTTTAGCGTAACCCCTTCTCCAATGGAGATTAATGTTTTCTCATCAGTTACAATAGCATCCACGATATCGGAAATCATAATTACACCTTCAATTAGGGTCTCGTTTTTTACATTAATTGTACCTGTTTTAATAGATCCCTGGATATCAGGTTTAACATATAAAAGTGACGGATATCTCAGGTAATTTTTACCTGATAGGGAAATGTCGCCTTCGGAAATTATCTGTGCCGAGACATTTGTATTTCCAGCCATTCGGGCCAATTTACCGGCATAAAAAAGAGTATGCTCTCCTTTCAAATTTGAATTAACGGTTAATGTATCCCCGACTATGAATCGTGTAAACCTGCCTGCATCAAGCTCTCCGTTTACAGTTAAATTCCCAGTTACAATCCATGTGGTGGAATCCGGAAGAAACGCGGGACTGTTAGCCTGGATCGACAGATTTCCTTCTTTAAAAAAAACAGTATGATCATCCAATGCCTTAAAAGAAGGAATATTTATATATGATCCCTTTTGGGAATACATATCTCCGGGAGGTGTTTCTATGAGCGATCTGTATTTTTCTATTTCACGGTCTACCAGATCTGTTCTGAACAGTGGTAATGCGGAACTGTCTGCAATTGATACGTTTCCACTAAAGGAGCCGGAAAAAATTTCCCCACGGAAAGGCCTGTACTGAACCCCTTCCAGACCGGTAAGGATATCCCCATTAACCGATGTTGAACCCGTCAGATTTAGTGGAGTTCTCACATCTCCCAACACTATAGCATGATTAAACAACCTATCTCCATTTTGTCCGACCATCACCCGGATTTTTTTACTTCTTCCGCCAACCTCTGCATCAGATGTCAGAACCCAATATCCGCCATATTCAATTCGGGTGATAGATACTTCCTGGTCATCAGTTGTTATCAATTCAAAGTGTGTTCTTGTAAAATCACTCCACAAATCCGGGTCCAAAAGAAATTGATAAATTGCGGCTTCTGCAGAATATCTGGCTTTCAATAAATGAATATCATTTTGAATAAACCGGTTTTGAGTTGTAATTCCTATTATCATAAAGCCCACAAGCAAAGAGATCAAAGAAAGTACAATCAATACTGTTGCAAGCGCATATCCTTTTTCATTTTTAAACCATGATTTAAAATGCATACAACCACCCCAAAAATTGAACCCACGGTAATATAAAGATGCCGATCATGCATCCGGCAGCAAGGAAGGGAGCGAAAGGCAACTGGGTTTTTCTTTCAATTTTATGGAAAGCCATCCCAGTTAATGCTATTAATGCACCTATAAAAATAGACAGGTACAAAAACCAAAACCCTTCCCAACCGCTAAATAAGCCGATTATAAATAAAAGCTTGACATCTCCCATACCAAACGTTTCTTTTTCTAAAATCCAAAAAGTAACAAGGTTTATAGCCATCATTCCAACAGACAATGCAACAGCCGCCCAAACAGCATCAAACCCATGGAATCCATAGAATTTTGAAAAGAGAAACCATCCTGCCGCACCTGCCGCTATCAAACGGTTTGGAATGATTCCCTGCTTCATATCTGTCCAGACACATATCGCCATTAATAAAAAGAAAAAATAACAAACCACATTAGCGGGCCACTCCATATTCTGGTTGGCAATCGCCAGGAAAATTAAAATCAATCCAGTGCTAAAAAAAAAATATTCCGGCATTGTCGCCTTTTTCACTTTCTTCAAAGAAGGTGATAAAAATCCTGGGAAAGTAGAGATAAACCATAAAGTCCCGAACGAGGTCAATAAACTCACCAAAAAATATGTCCATGGGAAAAGCTCTTCCATTAATCTGCTATAGATTGTTCCAGGATTCCATCCGCGCTAATTTTCCACACATTAAATCGGCCGTTATTGTTAAAATCCACAATAGAAGTTGCCGTAGCCATATAATCAAGATGGTCGGCAACTTCAATTTCGATCACATATCTTGCTCTTCCTCCTTCTGTAATTAAATTATTTTGTTCAAACCCGATACGTTGCAGGTTGTCAGAGTAGTAGTCGAATTCAAGATAATATGCCTGCTGCAGCGAATGCACTTGATTAAGCATAATTTTCGCTTCAGTCATTTTTGCCCGTGTAGCAATATTATTATAGATGGGAATGGCGATCATCACCAAAACACCGATGATAACAAGTACTACCAATAATTCAGGAAGTGAAAACCCTTTTTCACTGTGTAGTTTTTTATAGATCTTTTTTTTCATAGTATTTTTCCGTTAGTATAGTTTTATAGAAATAGATTTATTCTCGATAAAAAAAATTACAGAATCGGAAGAAATTGACGTTAATACCAGCTCTCCTATGCTATCGCCACGCTCTACAAAATGAATTTCTCCGTACATGTCCTGAATCACAGCCATATTTCCAAAAACACCTGTCAATTCCAGTTCCGTAACAGGTACCTCTTCGGGTTCTTTTGGTTTAGGTTTTTCATTAACTGCAGTACCGGGTACTTCCAACACCGGGATAAAAGGGTCCCTGAAATTCCCCCGGTATTCAAATGAGCTGATTGAAGGCAAAGTAAGATCTTCGCCACCGCCTGCATAAAGCACCTCCTGTTGTTGAATAACTTCATTTCCAGTATTCATCGAGAAAATCTGCCAGGAGTTATATAGCCATACTCCTGCTACCAAAATCAGTAATAGAACCTGGGTTGATTTTTTTTGAATATATTCGCGAATCATTTTTGTTCCCCATCATCAAATTTTATCATCACCCATACCCGTTCGAATTTTTATTCTTTCGGGGTTCAGCCAGTATCCAAGCTCCTCAAACCTGTTAACCATCTTAATAATATTGTGATACGTTCCTGTTACCTGGAGTTCAAAAGGCACCTTTAAATACATTTCTGTATCAACTTGATCCAAAGGCTGCAATCGCCTGATCACTACGTTATTGCTTTCGGCAATCCCAAAAAAACTCTCAATTACAGCAGACATCAAATATTCATCCGGCATTTCTACCGTGATCCCTGTAAAAAAAGCATCAATGGCCGCTCTTTCATCCTCAATTTTATTTATTCTTTTCTCCCACTCCATTGCTTCACTGACTTTTTCAAAGAGTACTTCTTTTTTGCTATACATCTCCATTGATTCCTCAATAGCCGGTTTTATTACTCTCAGGAGTAATACCAGGAATAACAACACTGTCAGTGCTCCTGCAATCTTCCATATATGAAGTTTTAAATCATCCATTTACACGCTGATAAAATGTCATTGGTTCTTAAATTCAAATTGTAATTCAAACCGGATTAATGAACTTGATTGAAACTTCTCTTTCAAATAAATTTGGTCTGACTGTATTCGTTCGGCATTCTTTAACGCCACATTTTTTACTCCGGAATCTGTTTCAAGATTTTCCATAAATTTTGCAATTCCCAGATCTGTTAAAGAAAATCCATGCACGTTAATATTGTTCGATGCAGAAGCATTTTGAACAAGCACCTCTTCCAGCCATACATTTTCAGGCGTCAATTTTCCTATTTTATGTAAACCCGGTGCGAGCTGAGAACGATTTCTGATCAAGCCTTGTACCTGTTTTATCTGCTCCCGTTCAGCAATCAACATCTCTGTTGCATTTTCAATAGCCAGAATTTTGTCTTCCAGTTGGACGGAAGTTTGTTGCACCTGTTCTAATTGATAACCGGCATGCCAATGAAGTGATTTGGCAAACAGGAACAAAACCAACAGTGTTGCTGCCGCCATACAGGCAAGATGTATGGCGTCTCGTTTTTCAACTTGTTCTTTAATTTTCTCTGGAATCTCATCTTCTACAAAATTGAGTTTATCTAAATCAGGATATAGCTGCTTCATTGCCAAACCGACCGCAACTGAAAAATCACTCGATAGTTTTTCACCTTTAAACTGAAAATGTTCGTTGGCAGAGAGGATTGAAAATCTTCGCTTCTCATTGGCTTGAAACCCCTTTAGGCTCTTTGAGTTTTTAAATCGGTCACTTAACATGAGATAAACTTTCATAGACTCTTGCCCTTTTTTGATGCGTTTACCGGTTTCAAACCAATAGTGTCCTAAACGTTTCAGGTGTTCAGTAAATATAGCGTTTCTGCTTATCCAGAGTCTATTTTATCCGAGTTTAAAAAAGAGACCCCTGAATAATGGTTTCTGGGGGATCGGCCCGGGATTC
>JBGTFX010000092.1:0-15257 GCA_041747055.1 Balneolaceae bacterium | reverse complement strand
AGCACCCCCGATACAACTGCAAGTGGCAGCAACAACCCCAGGTCAAGTCCTTGTACAATCAGTGTCGTATAATGTTCTACCTGAACAGGGATGATGGTACCGTCAAGTAATGGTGGTACAACAATTTCAAGCCATAACAATGCAATGAGCAATGCATTCAGAATCAAAAATCCACCTGCCGTTTTTGCAGGTACGGATTTGCTGAATCTATGAGGCAGTCCGTTGATATCAAATGAAAAAAGTGTAAGCATGAATGCAAAAAAGGATGTGCCGAGCAACCCCGTATATATTAGGAAAAGTACATTATACATTCCCATGACAAGGTAAAAGAGATATGTCACAAGGAAGTAACCAAGTGTTCCGGCAAGTAGAAAGCGACTTTTAAGAAACCCTTTTCGTGCGTAAAAAAGTGAAAGAAGTAGAAGTGGGATCCCAATAAACAGAGTTACGAAATCCTGGGAAATTCCCTGCGGTGCAACATCCGCAGACATATGCTGATACACGCCTTCTCCGTAAATCTGAACCGTCTCTCCACGAATTGATTCATATTCATACGAACCCTGTCCACCCGTAGAGAAAATACCTGTTAGTGCAGCAACAGCTGACAAGATCACAATGATAATGGTCAATAGCGTGATAATTCTTTGATTTTTCATAGCATGATCCCAGAACTATAGGATTAATTTTTTTCTGAAAGTCAGCATCTCTGAGTACTTCCATCAATCAGCAAACAACTGAGCAAGCCACAGCTCGGTTATATGTCTCAAAAAGCCCTGAAAGATGTTTATTTAAGGAAATTCTCTCATGTCCTGATTCTTTAATCGTTATCATCTTAAAATCAATTTAGATACAAATTAATACATGAATTGTAATGGAAATTGATATTCTAGTTGTAATGAATAATCTGACAAACGACTTCATCTGCATTTGCCATTACGTTAAGAATTTTGCAGTGTTCGCAACTTGAACGTTCTCGTGCGAGTGTGGGGAAATTTGTGTGATTTTAAAGTAATTTGCAGTCCCTTGTGCAACCCGTCGTGCCGCTGTGGTTAGCGATCTAAATTTTAACATAAGGATTTAACTATTTGCCCCATCCATCGGGACTCTCTACCGTCGAGTTACATTTCTAAAACCTCATGTGAAGCAAGTTGCGCTCGCCATCAGCAGAGATCGTCACGATAAGAATATTTCCGTAGTCGCTTTCATTAAACTTTAATTTAAAATGCTCTCTGCCTAACAGAGCATTAGCAAAGGTAGGGGTGGAGTTGGAGTGGCCGGCAATAAGAACATAATCACCCCGATGTTTTTCTATCCATTCAGCGGCCACTGCATCAGGATTTCGGTGGTCGTAGTTGATGATTTTCAAGCCATTTTTATCCGCGATTTCACGAGCGGTTTCGGTGGTTCGAATTAGAGGAGTGGAATAAACGGCATCAAACGAGATGTTTTCCATCATTCGGGCCAATAAACTTGCACGTTCATACCCCGCTTCGGATAGATCCGGATTATGATTATCATCCACTTTTTCGGCATGACGAACCAGGATAAAGGTGGTGGTTTCATTGGATGTTGTTTGAGAGAACACATCAACAGGAGCGAAGATGAGTATTAAGAGGAAGGGTAAAAGAGCTTTCATGTGTATAATTTTAAAGTTGATTAACAAAACCTTCATCATATATTAAAGACAAATTAACAGTCCGGTTCTATATTTACACAAAAATTACGGTCATGAAATATATCATTATATCGGTTCTGTTACTTCTGTTTACAGCCTGTGTCGCTGAGGAATTTACTTATGACCTTCAGGGGCATCGTGGTGCGAGAGGACTTGTACCGGAAAACACAATTCCCGGCTTTTTAAAAGCCATTGATCATGGAATACATACAGTCGAGTTCGATCTGGTGGTGACTGCCGACAGGAAGCTGCTTGTATCTCATGAGCCGTGGTTCAATCATCAAATCAGTACAAAACCGGACGGAACACCTGTGTCGGAAGATGAGCAAATGGAACTGAATATCTATGAGATGACGTACGAAGAAACCAGCCGGTTTGATGTGGGTATTCGCGGGCACGAAGGGTTTCCCGATCAACAGCCAATGGAGGCAATAAAGCCCTTGATGGTTGATGCCATACTTGCAATAGAAGAATATGTGGACGAGCAGGGGTTGAGTCCGGTTTATTATAACATTGAGACCAAAAGCAGGCCTGAATGGTATGGTGTATTTACTCCTCATCCCGAAGAGTTTTCGCAGCTTTTGTATGATGAACTTGCTGAACTTGGGGTTTTAGATCGCGTCATTATTCAATCTTTTGATCCCGCTACGTTGATTGCCATGAGAGAGATTGATCCAAATGTTGTGCAGGCGATGTTGGTGTTTGAGGAGGATCAGACTGTGGATCGCTATGTAGAAATCCTGGGTTATCAGCCCGAAATATGGAGTCCGCATTATGAGCTCGTAACCTCGGCATTGGTTACAGAAGTTCACGAAAGGGGGATGACCATTATTCCATGGACGATCAACCAAACAGAAGAGATGATTAGGCAATTAGAGATGGGCGTAGACGGTATTATCACTGATTACCCAAACCGTGCACCGCGAAGATAACTCTCATTCATTCACATGTTCGAAGGCCAGCTCCAGTACAGAAATGTAACGGTTTCCGTTTTGGAAATACTTGTTTAGTACTGTTTCTGTTTCCCCGGATAGAAAAGGGGAGAGGGGTTGATCAACTTCCCGAAACTGATTTAACGCACTCTTTACAATTTCATCCCACTCTTTGTGATACAGTTTCAGGTCGTCACTAGTAATAGATTGACGGCATGGAGTTTTATCGCAGTGCAGTTGAATACTTGATGGAAAGTTAAACATACTGTACTCATCTGTGACCTCCTCGCCGGCGGCAATATCACGAATGGCAATTTCGAACCCATAGCCGGTGCTCATGGTATTACATTGACAGCAGTGATTCACATATTTGGCGTGATCCCAGCTAACTATCCGCTTGCCGTCGCGATCAATAAAGCTGTAGGTATCAATTAGATTTCTATAGCGTGGATCAGTAAGGCGCTTATCTCCGGGTTCTATAACTACTTCGAGATCGTCCTTCACATAGGTTAAAGTTCCTTTTGGGATTAGATTTGTGGCAAATACACCGCGGCCTTTTTTGTGGTTTATAAAACGAAGTTCCGTATCAGGATGGATCATAACAATTCTCTCTTTTTTCTCTTTTTACTCTACCTGTACAGAATGGTGAAATTAGCGGAAAAAATAAACTTTTTTTAAGCAGAAAGGTTTTACATAAATCAACTATTAAAGTCATGTAGTGGAACAATTGTAAAGATCGTTTGTTTTAAACGTACACAAAAGAGATCATAAAGAACGAAGCAATGAAAGAGTTAGAAAACAGGATTGAAGTACAGAAAAGGATAGAACTGTATATACAGGGGAAATTATCAGATGAAGAAATAGATGAACTTTGGGTCATATTTTTGGAATCACCTGAATGGTTTGATTACTTCATGACGCTTCTAAATCTATACTCTATTGGAAACACAAGAAGACAAAACTGAAAATAGCCGAAAATTAAAGAACAGGTGCTCAAATCCTGTCCCTTCTTAACGTCTCTCGATTTCTTTTGATCTAATCCTATGTTAAATAAAAATCCTCTTTGGCCGGTTGAGAAGGATTTTCTGTAATAAGGTTAATAGCTTTTTTAATTCTTTTTTTAAAAATATTAAAATCGTTTGGTTTTTGAATGAAGTAACAGGCTCCTTTTTCATAAAGATTATCTACCACCTTTTGATTGTAACTTGTGGAAAGAATGACGACAGATAAATCTTTCAGAGCATTGATATTATGAATGTCAAACATGCATTCATCACCTCTTTTCCCATGCAGATGCAAATCGATAAATACTATTTCAGGAAGGTCATCCTCATCACTATTAATTAGCTGATGCATTAACATATTACCATTTCTTGCAACGGTAATGGTAGCGGGTATATCTATTTCTGAAACTGCTTCTTTAAAGAGATAAATATTATCACGGTCATCATCACAAAATGTAATTTTTGATAGCATATTAATCCTCTCGTTTCCGAATGAATAATCAGCTAACTCAATAATTGATTTGAGGTAAAAAGTACAAGAGAGAAGTGATTAAGAATGTACAAAATGTCCAATTCTGTACATCTGAACAAGAATAGATGCTCAAAGTCTATCCTTTATGTGTTAATTATAAGATACAGTTTAATAATGGCATACCTATTATACATTTAACAAAATTGTTACAGTATTATATGATCTCATAGATTTAAATTACATGAATTCATAGGTAGATGCATGGTTGGTAAAGTTAAATAATTAGCTCTTATAACTTCCTGAGGCTGTTTATCTCTGAAATGCTACATATTTTATAGGTTATTACTTTATTTAGTTTAATGTAATAGGTCAAGTCCCAAATTCTGTGTAAAAACAAAATTGGTTAGGCTGCCAGTTTAAAGGAGATTCGGTTTTCATTAAGGGTTATTTGGTGTTCGTTACACATGGTTTGTCTGAGGGTTTTCAACAGAACCAAGTCTGCCTGGTCCATCGAGACGCGTTGCCAACGCTTGGCTGCTCTGATGAGCGTTCCATACACCAATTTCACAGCCCCTTTCTCATTCACATGATTGGGGATAATCTTGGTCCTGCGTTTCTGTTCTACAAACGAGCGTTCAATTAAGTTGGTCGTGCGAATGCTACGGCGATGTCCGTGTGGATACTTCAAATGGACCAAACACGCCTGTAAATCGTCATTAAAGCATTTGATCATCGATGGATATTGCCGGCCATACTCTTCGATAAATGCGGTTGCCAGCCCCTGAGCTGTTTCCAAATCCACCGCGTAATAAATAGCCTTCAGGCGGGCTTTAATCGGATCGGTGAGGGTTTTGTCTTTTGGGAGTTTGTTCATCAGATTTCTCATCTTATGGGAGATACAGCGCCCCCGATCGGCCAGCGGAAAGCATTGGGCAATGGCTTTTTTAAGGCCTCCGGCTCCATCGCTAACCACCAGCAGCGGGTGGGCCAACCCACGGGCTTTTAAATCTTGGAAAAACTCAGCCCAACACTCGGCTGACTCGCTGGCTACGGCCTGCAGGCCAAGCAGTACCTTCCGCCCGTCCGAACAGATGCCCCAGGCGCACAGAATCGTTTGCCCGTTTGTATAGCGACGCACCGATTCATAGACGCCATCGGCAAACAGGTAAACCACATCGTAGTCGCTTAAATCCTGATTCGACCAGCGCTCATATTCCTGGTAGAGCTCTTCGGTAAGCCGACTGGTTACACTTCGTGAAAGCACCGGGCCTCCCTGGTTATCGACAAGAGTTTGTTCAATGTCCCGCGTGGAAAGCCCGCGCACATACATCTCGGTGGCCAGCTTAACGAGTCGATCTTCCAGGCGGTCTATTCGCGATAGCACCGCGCTTTCAAAGGGCTGCTCGTTGCCGCGCACACGAGGCCTTTGCAGGGTAATCGGGCCTTGAGTGGTCTTGAAGCTCACCGGCGTGTAACCGTTGCGGTAGCCGCGATGATACCCTTGTTGATCTTCACTGCGCCGGTACCAGCCGCGGCCTAAAAATTCATCGACCTCCGCTTCGGTGGTTTCCTGAAGAATACGCTCAGCACCAAGACGCAGCAGATCGGTTAACAGCTCGTCGGTGGGCTGGGGTCCATTTAAAAGATTTTCAATCGTTTTGCTCAATACTTGAGAAGGCTTTACTTTGCTATTCATGGGTGTTGTCCTATCGGTTTTTGAGGTTATCAGTGGAATGACAACCAAATCTAACCTTTAGGCAGCACCTTTTCTATTTTTACACAAGTATAGGGACATCACCATGTAATAATATAAAATAGGCAGAAATGAGGATGTATCTGATCCTGCACAAATATTTCTAAAATTTTGAAAAAGAATACTCTTTTCAAGAGGGAACAATATTGACGAAGTTGCTCTAAAAATTTGCATCCACACTTATTATTTGAAAGTAAAGAGTGGGAATATATGAGCACGCAAGTTGGTGATTTTTAATTAGTCGTATTTCACAGTGGGGCATCAAACGAATGTATGGTTACCCCGGTGAGTATTAACGGCATAATGGGAGCTATTGACCGCGCAGGAGACAAAATAGATTTTATCCAGGTTCGTCATGAAGAAAATTCATCTTTTATGGCTTGTGGCCATGCTGAATTTATGGGTGAGGTCGAAGTATGTCTTGCCACATCCAGACCCGGCACCATTCATCTTTTAAATGGACTTTATGATGCTAAAATGGATCATCAGCCTGTAGTTGCAATTGTGGGTCAGCAGGCACGGGCAAAAAACAGTAATCAAACCAAAATAAAGAAATTGACCGTTGTATAAGTATTAATGAATGCCTTATATTTGATGCTCTCATTTAATTGAGATAAGCCTCGGTGGCGGAATTGGTAGACGCGTTGGACTTAAAATCCAATTGGTATTTAAATGCCAGTGCCGGTTCGAGCCCGGCCCGAGGTACAGACCCTTATCTGTTTTACAGGTAAGGGTTTTTTTATGTCCTGTGTTTCGATCAAAAGAGCCAGTCCCGAATTGAGTAACTCAAATTCCCAGCACTTCTTTATTAAATCGGGTCTGTCCCGCCGAAAGGAGTGAGGGGGAACACTCAATGCTTTTTAGTGAGTGATTCGGGAAGCGCAAGTCGAGGGTAAATCCGGAGATTACTTCATCCAATAGTGAAAAAAGGCACAGGGAGAATTTGGGATTCTATGCTTTAGCCCAAGAACTTACAGAAACAAAACCATTCTGTACTAAATGACTAACAAATTCATAAAAAGAACAGCATGTTACAATTTTGAGACCAATTTTATACAGGTAAAGGTTTTCTTCTTAAATAAAAAGCTCAATGCTTTCAGGCATGGGTGATACCACTCATGTTTGCAAGAGTTTTGAGCTGTAGTCTTTTAATGAAAATCCAAAAGAAAGTCAGTAACGGTCAATTACTATGAAATATCCAGTTTCTGCAATCCCAGTGTTTTTTAGCGTTCTCGCAGTTGTTGTTTGTTTGACATTCAATACAAGTCAGGGGTATGCTCAAGATACAAAAAGCATTATCACCGGAACGATTTACGACTCTTATCAGGCTCCTTTGATAGGGGCTCACATTCAGGTAAAGGACATCTTTACAGGGGCTCAATCAGATGAGGACGGTAAGTTTGAGATCTCTCTTGACCCCGGAAATTACGAGTTGATCATATCTTTTATAGGATTTAAAACGCTAAATCTACCCGTTGAACTGAGCCCGGGACAGACGGAAACCCTGGAAATTCAATTGGAATTTGATACTGGTACTTTTGACGATCAGGTAATCGTACACGCCAAAAGAGTGGAAGAGCGGGTTGGTGAATTGGCGGCTTTGCGAAATGAACGTCGGAAACAGTTAAAAAACTACACTGTAAGGGTTCAAAAGTTAGGTATACTTTATGAAGCTGATAAAGACTTTGACGGTTCAAATGATGATTCATCAGAACTTACTGAATCGGATATGTACAGCTTTAGGGAACTGGAGATCAACTCAGAAAACGAAGCACTTAGAGCGATAGGGTTTTCGGAACGTGTTGTTACTCAAACTTATGCATCGCCCCGAACGTTTGTCGAAAAAATTGAAGCGAGGAGATCTTCGAAAAACTTCTTTTCCGAAAATGAAATTTTTTCTACCGGCGGAGAACCGCTCGATCTAAACCATGATGATATAAAAGTAAACATCCTTGCTGAAGTTAAGTCGATCGTAGGACCAATTTCTGAAAGAGCCGGAGATTTTTATTACCTGAAAGATGAAGAAGCCGGGGATGATTGGCCTGAGGGTACAATTAAAATTTCCATTGAGCCGCATTTTGACAGACGTCCTCTTTTTGAGGGCGTAATTTACCTTGATAATGAGCAGGAAGTGATTATTGGGATGGATCTTCGGTTAAATAAAGCCGGAAATGTATTTACGGGGCTTTTTTCAGCATCCGGGTTTCACTATTCGCAATCGTACAAGAAAGTGGGTGATTTTTGGCTTCCGTCACGAACAGAAATTTCATCACGCATAGGTATCGTGGGATTCCGGGATGATTTTATTTACAAGGAAACCTGGACCTACAACGATTATGAAATCAATTCTGATGAGATATCTAAAAGTGACCTTGCCCTGTCAGGCAGGGCCGTTTCCGATGATGTTGATAACAGAGACCAAAGATTCTGGGAAGAGACGGAAAAAAATTATACCGATCAAAATGATGTTTCTCAGCTTAGAGAGGCGCAATTGTTCAGAGATGACCGATCTCTTCTAAACGCCTTTATGGGTGTAACTCGAAATTATCTGAAATCCGGTGATGCGCTGAATCAATCCTATATTTCAAATTTTTCGGATTTTTACAGATTTAACCGGGTTGACGGGCATTATCTGGGAATAGGACTTCGCACACCTTATTTGAATCGAAGTAACCACTCATATAAAGCCACCGGAGGATACGCTACCGGTTCAAGAGAGTGGCAATACAATGTTGAAGCACTACAATTTTTATTTGGCTCTCGAATAGGCATAGAAGCCGCTATTTTCAAAAAAACTGCACTCCAGTTTCTTGACTATGAATATGAAGTTGGCCCGTTGAATATGGATGAATTACGACATTCGCTAATGTTCGGTTTGGCAGGGTATGATCCAAGAAACTATTTTGAGAGAGACGGTTACAGGGCCGGTATTCGCTATAGGATAAGAGATGATTTTTTCTTTCGGGCAAATTTTATTCGTGAAGATCAAAAATTTCTGCCTATTTCCACTCAGCGCTCTTTCTTTACAAGCCATGAAATTGGAAGGGGAATTGACCCAAACCTCAGTTCAAATATTGGCACAGTGCCGGATGTATTTGCAACCGGTGAAGCGCAGGATGCATTTAATCCCGGAAGATTTTCCGGATTTGAATTTCATTTTCGGTTCGATAACCGGCAATATCGCATCCCGGGATTGTTCCGAGAATATAAAGTTCGTCAATTCGGCTGGTTTACCGATCATCTTGCAACCTGGAGTGATCCTGAGTTCGGCGCGGATGAGGGATTTGAGTATTTTAAATACAGAAGTTCTTTTGGGGTCAGGGTTCCCCTGTTTGATAGTCACTTTTTGTTCAGCGAGGTATATGTTGCAGGTTCCAATAATCCCCTGCCTGCCCAGATGCAGTTTGCAGCCAACGGACAATATATAGAAGACTTTTTACGTCACCGCCCTTTCCTGACACTTGGATTTAACGAAGCTGTTGCAAACAGGTCATCATCAGCGCGTATTGAATACAATCTCGGATCTGATTTTACCCGACCTGTACCATTCAGGTTTATCCGCCAAAGCGGTATGATTATGAGTGTATGGGCAGCAGGAAATGTGTTACATGAGGATGCGCGACTTTCACCACTTACCCCTTTTAACTCAGGGAATCAGGAACATATTGAAGTTGGTTTTGCCATATTCAGGATATTAGGCATATTGAAAGTTGAAGGAGCGTTTCGAGTGCACGGAGATCATGGAACACCCGTTGGAGTTAGTATTATACTCTGACCGCGCCTGCCGGTACCACTCAGCCTGGTGCAGAAAATGAGGTTTGTAAATTTAATTTTTCAGCTCTTGGGTGGTATTAGGCCAAAAAAACATTATTCTACCTGAAGAGTAGGCCAGGCAAATCATCCGGATAAACCGCTGCCACTAATTAAGTAGCAGCGTATCATGCATATTTATGATGGGCCGATTGATCAGGATCAGCGTCTGAAAATTCCCGGCAACTGTCTGTCCGGTTCATCAATCCAACGCTGTTTGTTGGCTTCTCTTTGCCTCGGGTAGATTTCATCGAGGGAATCACCGGCATATATGCGGCCGTTTTTCATCACATAACGGATTGTATTCGTGTTTCTGATATCTTCGAGAGGGTTTTCATCCAGGATAATCAGGTCGGCCAGTTTGCCGGCTTCAATAGATCCAAGGTCTCCACCCAGTCCGATCGCTTTTGCACCATGTAAAGTCGCCACTTTCAACGCATCGTGTTCACTCATTCCGCCTGCTTGCATGGCCCACAGCTCCCAATGATAACCCAGTCCCTGTAGCTGTCCGTGGCTACCGACTCCTGCTATGCCGCCATCCGCAACAAGATTTTTCACAAATTCGGCGTGACGTTTAAAAATATGCTCCTCTTCCATGAACCAGCCGGCCCGACGTCGTGTTTTGGATGCAAGTTCTGTATACGGGGTGAACTGCCGAAGCTTCAGATCGTGATATGGATTTTCATTTGCATAGAACCACTCTTCCGCCCATGGACCGCCATAAGCAACTAGCAGGGTGGGTGTATAGGCCATTTGCGACTCAGCAACTGTGCGAATCACATCACTGTAAATCGGGTAAACCGGGAATGAATGCTCATGACCGGGGTAGCCGTCAATCAGCATTGTCATATTTAGTTTCCAGTTCAATGCACCCTCTGTGGTAGGCATAATCTCCTGCTCTTTGGCTGCTTCCAGTATCCACTGTCGCTGCTTCCGGTTGCCTGTCATGTACATTTTAATTGTTTTGGTGTCGTAGTATTTGCTGTATTGCTTCATTACGGCACGGGCATGATCTAAATCACGAATATTGTATCCCCAAAAACCAAGTCCCGGACCGGTGGAATAGATTCGCGGTCCGGCCATTTTTCCTGCTTCTACCATATCGCCATATGTCAGTACATCGGTCGTGGCTGTCTGCGGGTCACGTGTAGTGGTTACACCGTAGGCCAGGTTGGCCGAATACATCCAGATATCGCGCTTGTGGATTCCCCAGCTCGGCCACATGTGGGCATGGGTATCAATAAAGCCGGGAACAATGGTTTTACCGGAAAGGTCTCTTTCCTGAGCTCCCTGAGGTACTGTGATTGAACCGGCTTCGCCTACTGCTGTAATCCGGTTGTCCACTACCAAAAGATCACCTCTTTCTATCACCTCATCACCGTTCATTGTAATTATTTGGGCATTACGCAGTACAATGGTTCCCTGCGGGATATCACGATCATATTCTACTTCGATACGGAAATTTACCGGCTCAAATTTATCTTCTTCCTCCTCTTCCGGGTCATCACCATTTTCTCCGTTTTCTTCCTCACCGTTTTCCTTTTCGCCGGAATCTTCTTCTTTTTCAGCTTTTTTGGCTTCCTCTTCAGCTTTCTTCACGGCTTTCACGCTGTCAGCAAAAGCTTTGGCATCATCAAGATTGTAAATATAATGCCCGTTACCGATGGACCAATGCACGCTGCGTCCGTCATCTGACCATGCAGGGAACTGTCCTCCTATTTCGGTAAGCTTTTGTGCCGGGAATGCCGCAGATTCCGGGCTTGCAACCGAAATGGTAGGTGTTGCTCCCACATACGGGATTCTAACTACATAAATGTCGTTGTTGATGAGTGCCAGTGCTTCATCCGCTACCGGCGACATCTTGATTTCGGCAGGGGTGGAGGGTGTCTGTGGCTCCTGCATCTTAGAGGGATCAGGCAACATTGACGGAGAGCCGAATTGCCCGTGGCCGTGATTCTGCTCATAGCCCATCATACCGAAAGTGGTGATCCCGGTAATTTTAATATGCTCGCGCTCATCTGTGCCGTCCCAGCGCAATGAAATCAGGCCTCTGCTGCCGTGGTTTAGGTAAATGCGATCATTATTCTTAACAAAATGGGGGTTGCTCCGTCCATCGGATTTATCAATTAGTGTTACATCGCCGCCGTCAGCCGAAATATAAACTAGGTCTTCGTTTGCGCCGAACGCCCATGGTCCGATCGCATCCTCAAGGGTTCTCGCAGCGCCTCTGAGCATTACAATACGATTGCTGTTGTACGACCATGCGGGCTGACTGTAAACTGCTTGTTGATTGGTCAGTCGTTCCGGCCGCACCCTTCTTGCATTGGGATTCACGCGGTAAAGATGCCCGCCATCATCATTCCAGGTTACAAAAGCGATCCATCGTCCGTCGGGGGACCATGTCGGCATCGCTTCCGTAACATTCATATCGGTAACTCTGCGGGGAGTGCCATCCGGCAAATTCATCACATACAGATTATTCAAAACAGTAAAAGCCAATTGCTTTCCATCGGGTGAAGGCACCGCATCGCGAATCTGGCTGGCGATTGCTATTGGTTCATCCGAAATCGGGTAGTTAAAATCAAGGCGCGGGCCCATATACACATCCACTTCCGCCTCAAACGGGATTTCAACTGCATTACCTCCGTTAATTGGAATACGGTTAATTTTACCACCGTAAGAGGCAATCAGCGAACGGCTATCAGGGGTAAAAGCCATACCGGGCATCACTCCCATGGTGGCAATCGACTCCTGCTCATCACGCTGCACGGGATAAGCCAGCCAGCGTTCGTCCCCGGTTTCCAGGTTTCTGAGAACAAGCCCGGTTTCAGTCTCATAACGAGTGCTATAAGCCATCCATTTGCCATCGGGCGATAGAACAGGTGTAAACGCTGATCCGTAACGAGATGTGATCGACTGTGTCTTTCCGTTATCACGATCGTACATTCCAATCTGGTATTGCGGCAGCTGAGCATTGTAATTCCAGGGGCCCATGCGGTGCGAGTAGTAAATAAATCTTCCATCAGGACTTACTGCCGGGTCGATGGTTTTCCAGTTATCCGGACCTTCTGTTACCTGCACACCGCTGCCGCCATCCTTGTGGAACAGCCACAGTTTAACCTGAAGCCGTCCTTTTGCGGCCACGATAAATTCTCCGTCCGGCGTCCATGCCGCTGAAGGATAATTGTTATTATCACCTTTAGTTACCTGTGTTGTTTCTTCCGATTCCAGATCCAAAATCCAAAGGTTTTCGGCTCCGTCGCGATCGGATGTAAACAAAATGCTTTTCCCGTCGGGACTGAACCGCGGGCGGGTGTCGAATGCCATCCCTTCGGTTATACGTAAAGCCTTTCCGCCGTTTGCCGGAATCGTGTAAAGATCACCCATCAGGTCAAAAACGATCTGTTCACCATCCGGGCTAACATCCACAGAAATCCAGGTGCCTTCATTGGTTGTGAATGATATAACCCTTTCCGGGTCGAGCGGCAGGTCTTCATTATGTTTTTCTATTTTTGTTGTATCCGCAGCGACAGTGTCAGCAGTAACGGATAAAAGATCCGGGAAGGCTGAAACAGGTACAGTGTTAAAAATAAACAACATGCAAAAGAGGGCTGTCATACACACAATTCGTTGATTAAGGCTAATCATAGGAAAGATAGGTTTGTTGATATTGTCGATAGCATAGATACGGAGAATTTATAAAAGAAGTTACTATTTAGGAATAGGATGGGGGACAACTGGGGGACTGGTAAAGTTTTTAATGCTGATAGTATCCATGGTATGACTGAACCGTCTAACTGTGATCCATTGATTAATGAATTTCTTCTATATGGGGAAAGCCTTTAGATACATGTTTTCTACTAAAATCGACTACTATTTTTACAAATTGGTTATCGATTTCATCGCTAACCCCAATCTCATCAATAAGATATTTCTATCGAGGTTCAAATTTATATGTCTCTGTGATTTTGTACCTTAGTATGTAAGAAATTTTAGCTCAATCGAAAGAACAAATCTACCATGTCCAATAAAGATAGCGAACGCTCAGAAAACAAAGCAACTACGTATAAAGCCAACGAACAAAGCTCACAAAGTGCCGAAAACGGTGCAAGTAAGTGCCCATTTCATAATGGATCATTAAGAGAAACCGCCGGCGGTGGAACGAGAAACCGTGAATGGTGGCCAAATAAATTGAATCTTAATATTCTTCGTCAGCACTCTACTAAATCTGACCCGATGGGTGAAGATTTTAATTATGCAGAGGAGTTCAATAAACTCAACCTGAAAGAAGTAAAACAAGATATTGCTGATCTGATGACTGACTCCCAGGAGTGGTGGCCGGCAGATTATGGTCATTACGGACCTTTAATGATTCGAATGGCATGGCACAGTGCCGGTACCTATCGTGTGACCGATGGCCGGGGCGGTGGAGGAGCGGGAAGTCAGCGTTTTGCACCTCTGAATAGCTGGCCTGATAATGTTAATCTTGATAAAGCGCGGTTGCTGCTGTGGCCCATCAAACAGAAGTATGGCCGTAAACTTTCATGGGCCGATCTGATGATCCTGACCGGAAATGTTGCCCTGGAAACTATGGGCTTCGAAACGTTTGGTTTTGCAGGCGGACGAGAAGATGTATGGGAACCTGAAGAAGATATTTATTGGGGATCTGAGGGTGAGTGGCTTGGAAGTCAGCGACACACTGAAGATGGAACACTGGAAAAACCACTTGGTGCCGATCATATGGGATTAATTTATGTGAATCCTGAAGGACCAAACGGTGTGCCGGATCCTAAAAAAGCGGCAGAATATATTCGACAAACTTTTGCACGAATGGCGATGAACGATGAAGAAACGGTAGCATTGATTGCCGGTGGACACACTTTCGGTAAAACCCACGGTGCGGCTCCGGAAGATCACCTTGGATCAGAGCCTGAAGCATCCGGTATTGAAGAGATGAGTTTGGGCTGGAAGAGTTCCTACGGAACCGGAAAAGCCGAAGATACTATTACAAGTGGATTGGAAGGAGCGTGGACGCAAAAACCAACCGAATGGAGTAATCTCTACTTCGAAAACCTTTTTGCATATGAGTGGGTAAAGTATAAAAGTCCTGCCGGCGCATGGCAGTGGCGTCCGGTTAATGGAGGTGGTGAAGGAACTATTCCCGATGCCCATGACCCGGAGAAAAAGCATGCACCATTTATGCTCACAACGGATCTTTCACTCAGAGAAGATCCTGCTTATGAGAAAATCTCAAGACGATTTTATGAGAATCCGGATGAGTTTGCTGACGCTTTTGCAAGAGCATGGTATAAACTTACACACCGGGATATGGGACCAAAAGAGCTTTATCTCGGGCCTGAAGTTCCTGAGGAAGAACTACTTTGGCAAGATCCCATTCCGGCTGTTGACCATGAATTAATTAATGAAAAAGATATTGCCGACTTGAAAGGGAAAATTCTCGGTACAGGACTTTCTGTTTCTGAACTGGTATCAACCGCATGGACATCTGCATCAACATTCCGCGGATCAGACAAACGAGGTGGTGCAAATGGTGCTCACGTTCGATTGGCACCTCAAAAGAATTGGGAAGTAAATAACCCTCCTCAGTTAG
>JBGTFX010000091.1:0-5467 GCA_041747055.1 Balneolaceae bacterium | reverse complement strand
TACGGCGTTTGCAGCATGGAGTGGTTTGACAACTCCCCCTGCAGGGCGTTGCCGATGCGCCACCCCGACACCCTGTCAGGGCTGCATCATCTTTATTACAGCATGTCAAAGAACGCCGTGTTCTTTAACTTCACGGCACAAGCAGAGTCGCGCGGAGTTTTGCGAATGGTTTGAACCCAAAAAAAAAGAATTCAAACCTTTTAACGGCAGGGATTTGCCATAACAGTAAACCAATATTAAGTAAATTTTAGATCTTGATTTAAGTTTAGTCTCAAAAACCATGGACCGTAAAAAAACCATATTCAACTGGAGTGGCGGGAAAGACAGCGCCATAGCACTTCATCAACTATTACAGAACCCGGAATATTCGGTTGAACGGTTACTCACTTCTGTAAATAGTGCACATGATAGAATATCTATGCATGGGGTTCGTAGGGAGTTATTGAAGCTACAGGCTGAACGAATTGGTATTCCGCTAACCATTTTATCTCTGCCGGAGCAACCTGACATGAATGAGTACAATCAACTCATGGCCGAAAAAATGAATTCACTGAAAGAAGAAGGTTTCACCCATTCGGTATATGGAGATATTTTTTTGGAGGATTTACAAACGTACAGAATCAATCAGATGAAATCGCTCGGATTTGAAGCTGCATTTCCAATCTGGAAAAAAGACACCACTAAACTAATTCGTCAGTTTATAGATGATGGGTTTAAAGCCATAACCGTCTGTATAAAATCTGATCTATTGGATAAACGTTTTGTCGGCAGAGTGATCGATCATGATTTTGTAAATGATCTGCCTGAAAACGTAGATCCCTGTGGCGAAAATGGTGAGTTTCATACATTTGTTTATGATGCACCCTTTTATTCAAGTCCTATCCCCTTTAATAAAGGTGAAATTATTTACAGAGAATATGATGCACCAAAATCTGATGATGGTCATTCAAAAGAAAGCGATCTGTCTAAAATGGGATTTTGGTTTTGTGATTTGGGGATTGGGGGATTAGTAGATTAGGTGTTTAGTAATCCCACATATCTCATGGTTAAGCTCTGCTGCGTGACTAACCTGACTGTGCAGCTCTGTTGCGCTACCGATGGCTGAATTACATACCCCAACCCCGTGGTGCAGCAGAGCTGCGCCATGAGATTTAAAACAGTTCATCATCAGGAATAAAGAGAGATTCTTACCGATATATTCATTTTCTTAGGGGAGTTAATCATTTAAAACTCACTATCATAAAATGAATCGCCAGACCTCAAGAAATTTTATAAATATTGCAATCGGTGTGATTATTGGCATCGCAACTGCTACAGGTTTTTTTATTGTTTCTGATCGCACTATCACGGCAGATACTATCGCAGAAGCAGAAAAGTTAATCGACATCGAATTTACGGAAGCAGAGCGCGAGCAGATGCTCGAAAGCGTCACACGTAGTTCAGAAACCTACGCTGCAGTTCGGGATCTTGAAATGAAAAATGACGTCCCCTTTCCGCTCTACTTCAATCCAATTCCACCGGGTAAAGTGATTGATCTCGGCGAACAGCATGAAAATCAATGGAATATTCCTGAAAATATAGACCTGCCCGAAAACAGCTCTGATTTAGCATTTTATACAGTTCATGAGCTTTCGTCACTAATTAAAAACAGAAAAATCACTTCTGTAGAATTGACTGAATTTTTCCTGAATCGATTTAAAGAGCACAACCCAAAACTTGAAGCCGCTGTCACCTTCACTGAAGATCGGGCGATGGAGCAAGCAAGAATGTTAGATGAGGAGTTAGATAAGGGAATCTACCGTGGACCACTTCATGGAATCCCCTATGGTGCAAAGGATCTGTTTGCCGTGGAAGGTTACCCCACAACCTGGGGTGCGACTCCGTATAAAGATCAAACCATCAATGAAACAGCTACGGTTATAAAAAAGCTGGATGATGCTGGCGCAGTACTAATCGCAAAAACCACTCTTGGTGCGCTTGCTTATGGAGATATTTGGTTTGATGGACGCACGAATAATCCCTGGAATCTTGAGCAGGGTTCGAGTGGATCATCCGCGGGTTCTTCTTCAGCAACAGCGGCGGGAATGGTTCCTTTCTCTTTGGGAACAGAAACACTGGGATCAATCGTCTCACCGGCCACACGAAATGGTGCAACAGGTCTCCGCCCTACTTTCGGACGCGTTAGTCGTCACGGAGCAATGGCGCTCAGCTGGACCATGGACAAGGTCGGACCCATCACCCGAACGGTAGAAGATGCGGCATTGGTTTTTGATGTCATTCGCGGAACAGATCACTTCGACCGAACTGTAATGGATTTCCCTTTCAACTATAACCACTCTGTGGATTTGTCTGATTTAAAGATTGGATATGTAGAATCTGCTTTTGCCGGAGATTATGGTCAGTCAGAAATGGATAACGAAGTGTTAGATGTGCTGAGAAGGCTTGGTGCTGAACTTGTCCCAATTTCACTCCCTCAACTTCCTCTGAACGGAATGTTTAACCTGCTTACTGCCGAGGGAGCTGCTGCTTTTGATGAACTGACTCTAACAAGTCGCGACAGCTTAATGGTGTGGCAGGAAGATAATGCATGGCCCAATTCTTTCCGTAGCGTCCGATTTATGCCTGCCGTCGAGTGGATTCAGCTCAATCGAGTTCGCGCTATGCTGATAGAGCAAATGGATGAAGCGATTGCTGATGTGGATGTTTATGTTTCTCCAAGTTTCAGAGGCGGTAATCTGCTTATTACCAATTTAACCGGACACCCAAGCGTAGTTTTGAAGCATGGATTTTCGGCTGAAAATCAGCCTTCAAGTATCACTTTTATAGGACACCTGTTTGATGAAGCCACTTTAATTGCAGTTGCTGAGGCGTATCAAAAAGCAACGGATTTCCACAATATACATCCGCCATTATTCACTGAATAAGTTTTATATAAGACTTTAAAAATGGATCTATCAACCTATGAACATCATTTTACCGTCCGCTCGTACGAAGTAGATGTTTCCGGCAGGAGTACCCTGCCACAGGTGGCAAACTATTTTCAGGAAGCAGCAGGTAAACATGCAAACAAGCTGGAGTTTGATATATCTCACCTACAGGCTAAAGGCCTGACATGGGTGTTATACCGAATGCACATCAAAATAGATCAATTTCCAAAAAGATGGGAGGAGGTAACGGTTCAAACATGGCCCTCGTCCGGTGACGGAATAAGAGCATATAGGGATTATGAACTAAAAGCAGCAGGTGGAAAACGTCTCGGAGTTGGAATCAGTCAATGGATGGTTCTCGACATCAAAAAAAGGCGTCCTGTGCGAATGCCAAGTGAGATAATGAAAATGGGGTTTAATGTGGAGTCTCACTTGCTTACCGTTGAGAAAAGTCCATTTCTTAAAATGAAGAATTCCGAATTTAAAGCAGTTGTACAGGTTGGCCGGCAAGATCTGGACATGAACAATCACGCAAATAACGTGAAGTATATCGATTGGATGGTCAGTTATTTACCACAAGTAGTTACCGGTTCAAAAAAATGTTACTCTATTAACTTACAATATCATGCTGAATGTTCATTAATGGATGTAATTGAAGTAAGAACAGAGCAGATTGAGGAGAATCAATTTTTACATAATATTATCAGAAAAGATTCTGACGAGTTGCTTGCAGAAGGTATCTCTGAATGGCGATGAATAGGTTTTAAATAGCTATTCTGCCTTCTTTTTCTCTTTATGATGTACCACTATATCATCATGACGTTCCGTGTAGTTTTCAGGGTGCTGTTCCATCTCCTTAAACTCTCTAAAAGTAAAGATAAGACCTAAAATAAAAATTATGACCACGATTATTCCTGAACTAAATATAAATGGAATATTCATGGCTTACCCCGATACTTAAGTATTTTGAAATAAGCTCCGAATCCTAAAATGGATGGAACCCATATTCCAATAAAAAGTCCTGCATCATGAGACCCGCTAAACCATACAACAATGGATAGTATCATTGAGATTAAAGCAGCAGAAAGTATAAAATAGTCTGATTTTTTTAGCATTATATCTGAGTTAATTTATTTCTTATAGTACTAGCAATTCAGAATATGGATTTATCGTTCATTTACTCCAGTCGGGTGCAAACGTAGGATTAACGATTCGCAGGGTTTTGTCCAGTGCATCGATTGCTTCAAATTCATCATCTTCAAGTTCGAAATCGAAAATGTCGATGTTCTCTTCAAGATGTTTTTTCGAGGATGTTTTTGGAATGGCAACAACATTTTCCTGTTCAATTAACCATCTAAGTGCAATTTGTGCTGCACTTTTTCCATACTTATTTCCAATAGCTATTAACTCTTCACTCTCCAATACTTTTCCCTGTGCAAGAGGACTGTAAGCCATTACCATAAACTCATTTTCGTAGGAGTAATCAAGCATATCGAACTGTTCGAGAAACGGATGATATTCTACCTGGTTACAAAATATAGGAATTCGTAAATCCTCAATGATGGTTTTTACCATTCCAAGTGGAAAATTGCTCACACCTATGTTCATGGCTTTTCCCTGGTCTCGAAGTACAAGCATCGCTTCAAGAGTTTTTTGCAGGGAATATTTTTCGTTGGGCCAGTGAATCAGCAGCAAATCAACATAGGGTGTTTGCAGGTTTTCCAAACTCTCCTCTACCGTTTGCAATACATCATCATGCTCGAGGTTTGTGTGCCAAATCTTTTGTGTAAGAAAGATCTCATCCCGATCTACATTCGACAGCCGGATAGCTTTTCCGACTTCCGCTTCATTTTTATACATTTGGGCCGTATCGATGTGTCTATATCCCATGCTTAATGCATCTGTGATAATGTTTTTACACTCTTTGCCAAATAGTTTATGTGTGCCAAGTCCTATTTCAGGAACGTCGATCCCATTGATTGTCTTAAACTGCATGAAACGTTTTCGTAGTTATTTTAAGGGTTATATCGAATGAAAAGTAGATTCTTAGGTACATTTGAAAAGCTATGCTATTTGATAAGCGTAATTTTTCTTGTTAGCACATCCTGCTGAGTCTCCAGTTTCACAATGTATATTCCACTTGGCATATCTGATGCATTCCAAACTACTGAATGATCACCACTTGAAACATTTTCTTCTCTTAACATTGCAACTTGTTGTCCAACAACATTGAAAACTGCCACTCTAACGAAACTGTTCTCCGGAAGATAAAAAGAAATTGTAGTAGTAAGATTAAACGGATTGGGATAATTTTGTTTAAGGTTTATGGATTCAGGCCGTGTATTTTGAACTTTCGCTTCCTCTACCATTTTATAAGGTGAAATCCGAATAAACAAATTTTTACTGCTATTATTTTCTACTATCCTTAAATTTTTTCTGTCTGCATTCATTCCATCTTCAGACAATCTACTTTGATTTCTAAAAGAATAGTTCGATTCAGTACGCATATCAATCACCTGACCCGACTCATCATCCACAAG